>JBBQIG010000097.1:0-11655 GCA_038324715.1 Anaerolineae bacterium
TCTGTCCCATGATTTAGGCAAATCTTGTCCACCACGAGCAAAGGGTCTCTGTCACCTCGCAGATTCTCTCTGAAGTGCTAGTGGCAGAGAGATGCCTACGGCATGACAACCTATGATAACCTGCACGCCTAAAACTTGGGACGCCCCCCTGCACACTACTCGATACGCACTTCAGGCAATCTCACTGAATCCCCCGCCACACCCTCTGCACTGCGCGTGGGCAAGCGTTCGCCACTCTGCCAGTTATAGAACCCTATCAATAACGTGTACTCTCCCGGAGCCAAATCAGGTGGCAGCGGCAACCGCTGGCTGTCAGTCACGGGCCAATCTTGAGGCCATGCACTGGTGGGCAGCAGCCCCATCCGATCATGGGGTTGCCAATCAAGTTGTGCAACCTTGTTGCCCTGGGCATCCAACAAATGGGCAAATGCAGTGTAGTCAAAGTCAATGGGTGCACTGGCTCGCCAATGCAGCGTAAAGGGCAACTCCTCACCTGCTTGCGTGTTGCTCATTTGCACTGAAGCAGGCAGATCCGCACCGAGCAAATCAATCATCCCGCCGAACTCTACATCCAGCGCGATTTGTGGTGTTGGGGCAGAGGTTGGCTCAATCAGTTGCCATTCTCCTGCCTCATCGCGCAGATAACCACCCAAGCGCGCCACTTTTCCGCCTTGCAAGAGCGGGAAGGAAGGGCCAGAAGAATCAGTCGGGGTAATCGCCAATGGCTCGCCCTCGGCCCAATTCTCCCCAGTGTAGAGACCTACAAGGGGTACGAATTGATCAACTTCCAATCTCCACGGCAATGTACGAATGTGCACAGGAACCCCCGGCTCCCATAAAGTCGTAGGATACCACAGGACGTTAACGGGTTGGTAAAATTCGCTATCATGCAGCACAGCGCCCTCTGTATCCACATACGCCACATAAAAGCGCAACTCGGTCTCAATCTTCGTCAGCGGCATCCAGGTCATCTCTGCCACAACCTCACCATAGCGATCGGTGGTCATCTGGAAATCCAACAACTCAAGCACGCCCCCATAGTTCAGCCCAACCTGCAACTCATGATTGGGAGATGACGCCATGTCTACTTGGACATTAGACTGGACATTAGGCCCGACATTCGCTTTGGCATCTGGCGCACGCCATGCACTGTAAAAGCTTGCGGGGAAAGTCTTGTTCGGCAGACCGCGCCGCAGCAACAAATAGCCATCATCCGCCGCAGCCACGCCAAAGTCCTCTGCCAACAACGCATCTACACTCGCACGCAGATCATTCGGGTGTTGCGGCCAAGCGGGGCCGGTTACATCCACGAAAACCGTGTCCGCATCCCCCGTGCGCTCATCCTCCACGCGCGGGAAAATATAGCTGGTTTCGCGTCCACTCACATGCGGGTTAAGCCGATCTTGTGCGCTGACCGCGGCATCGGCGGGAATCTGCTCAATAATCGTCTGGGCGCGGCGGTGGTGCTCGGTAACGGTCAGGGACATAAAGTTGCCGCTCCCCGGCAAGTAACCATGCGCTTGTTGATCAATCACGCCAAGCAGCAGGATCACCAGTGCCAAAAAGGGAATAGCGGCTTCTTGCAACAGCCGAGACCGCGACAAGTTCCCGATCCAATCGGTTAACCGCACCAAGCCACTCACTGCGGCGGCAAACACAAAAGGCACAATGGGTGCGGCATAGATCAGCGTGTGCGTCTGGTGCATGGGAGCGAAGTCTGCCAGCAAGTTGATTGCCAGCGAAGGCAGTGACAACAACAAGACCTCTGGCGCAAACAAGGCCAAGAAGCCTGTAGGCCAAAGCAATGACCACAGATAGCCCCCCGCATCCGCACGAATTAACTGCGCCCAGACCAGGTCGAGCCGCGTGATCAGTGACCAAACCATTTGGCTGGGTGAATCACCCAGATAAGCATAGCGGTTCCAATGGATATTGCCATCGGCAAAGAGTTGCTGAAAGCCAAAGACTGCCAGCAATGCCCACGTCATCGAAAGCCCCATCGTGATCAGCCCCCAACGCGGGCGGCGGCGAATGATTAGCGTATAGAGACCGAGCATAAAGACCAAGAGCGCGATCTCTTCTTTGCAAGAGGCGGCAAGCACTGCAAAGAGCGCAAAACGCCCAGGTTGGTTGCGGATCAGATAGTAGAAGGCAGCCAGCAGAAAGGTGGGCGCAAGCGTGACGGGATGGAACTCTAGCCAGTTGGCAGCCTGAATCGTGGGATTGAGCAAATAGAGAATGGCAAAGACGAGTGCAGCCCATTCACTCGCCAACTTATAGCGCGCCAGGGCAAAGAGTGGAATGGCTCCCAACGCCACCACAACGGCTTGCAGCACCAAGAGCAAGGGTGGCTGTGGATAGAGCCGGTAGAGCAGCGCAATCGGAAGCAGGATCGGCTCGACATGCAGACTCAGCCGGTTGACAGTGCCGGGTTGGTTGGTCAGGTGAAACCAATTGCCATGCGCCGTGTTCCAAATCGCCTGATTTAGATTGCCCATATCCAGTGCGCGTGCTTCAAAAGCAGCATAGCGCAGCAGGGTAAGATAGCTGAAGGTTACGGCATATGCCACCACCGCCACCACCAACAACACACTGGTTGGGGAGAGGGTGGGCATTCTGAATTGGGTGCGGGTTAGGTGCTGGGTGGGTGGAGAAGCCAATGAGGATAGGTTTGTTGGGGCGGGCAGATACCCACCCCAATCAACAAATTGCTAGGCAGTTTTAACAGCAGGTATAGGATTAGATTGCGCCGCGGGCGGAGCAGCCTCACGTGGATTTCCCAACGCAGGAATCGCACCCAACACAGGCACACCCAACGCCCGTTCCAACGCGGCAGGGGTACGCAGCAGATCCGACTCGATCCAAGTTAGCATCAACACCAACGCGAGGCCAAGCAACAGCCCCAACGCCCCACCTGCAATGGCGTTGACCAGAGGCTTGGGTTGATATTGATCATAGCCAATGGCGCGGCTGCGAATCTTTACCTCAATGCGGTTGTTCAAATCCTGCTGGGCATAATAGGCTGTGCGCTCTTCGACAAACTCGTCAGCCAATGTCAACGCCATCAACGTTGCCATCTCGCCATCACGGGCGCGCGCCTCGATCCTGATGGTAAAATCGCTTGATTCAGCGATTACATTCACCTGCGATAAGAAGGCATACGGGTTCATATCAAGCTGGGCGCGGTCGATTACCCTTTGCGCAATCTCTGGTGTTTGCAGATTTGCCGCAAAGTTGCGCATCAAGTCTTTGGCAGTATTGCCCAAACCCCAATCGGGTCGCGCAGGGACAGTGCTTACATGGACCGTGGATCGATACATATCCTCTTGGAAATAGCTGATACCAAATGCACCCGCAGCAGCCAACAAGACTGCCACCACAATGATCCAACCCCGCCGCTGGATAATGCGTATATATTCTTGAATCGTCATCTGTTCAATTCCTCACTTCATCAAGCATCCAAGATCAAGCATAAGGCAATTAGCCAAAACGAAGCGGCCTAACGCTTGCCAATCTATCTAGAAGAGCCACATCAAAAATGTCATTCCGAGCAAGCGAGGAATCTCTCTGACTCTGCTACTTGGCAGAGAGACCCTTCGCCGCAGCAGCTCAGGGTGACAAAAGTGAATTTCGAGAGTAGTTGTACTTATCTTACCGTCATCTTACCGATGTTTGGGGATTTCGCCAATGACACGCAGCCCTAGCGATTCCACCTCGCGGCGATTGCGCACCGATGTATCTAAATATTCCAACAAAAAGATCAACCCAATACCCACCAACAAGCCAAGTCCGATACGCAAAGGCCATTCCAATTTATCACGCAAATTTGGCCCCACGACACTGATGGCAGGGCCATCCAACACAGTCACCCCTGCGCCTTCGGTTCCCAATACCTGAAAATAGGCACTGGAATTCTCAGCCAGTTCTGCCGCCGCGGCGTTGGCAATTGCCGCCAGCTGGTCGGCGTCGCCCCAATTAAAGCTCAGGGTAATGATGCGGTGCTGGCGTCCAGTGGCTGCGCTGCCTTGAATAAGACCGGCGGGAAGTTCAATCGCTTGGTCAGCTAGGCGAACCGTGACCGCCTGGGCAAAAAGATGGCTACGCACCACCTCAGTAAAGTCATCCACTAAATATTCACTGGTCAGCCAAGCATAGTAGCGTGGATCATAGGCTGCATCAGCCGCATCAGTGGCAGGTAGCACCCCCACCAAAAAGCGCATTGACGCGCTATAGCTGGGCGGACGTGTCTCCCAGGGTCGCAGTTGCAACGCGCTAATGCCCGCGACCAACAGAGCCAATGCTACAGGCAACCACCAGCGGCGACGCAGAATCTCCCAATAGGCGCGTAGTTCCATAGCTGGTTAGGTAGTCTTCATCGCTGATTACTGGCAGATGGGTGGAGATTCATAGTAGATTGATGCTCATGCGGAACACATGTATACGAGTCTATCACAGCTGTGGGCCTGACAACGGATTAGCAACGGGCAACACGGGCAACAGCGCAGGCGCAGGATTCTCATTGGATAGCAACAGTTGATTCAGATGCGCCATTAACTTGGCGCGAAAAGTTTCCACACTAAAACGCGCTGCTTGCGCTTGACAGGCAACTGGGTCGTAGTCGCGCGCATCAAAATTAGCAATCACCGCCGCCAAACTCTGCGCCGTCTGTTCGGCAAAGTGCTCGCCCGAAACGCCGGGTACGACTGTATCCAGCGCACCACCGCCGCCAAAGGCAATCACCGGACGCCCCACGCTCATCGCTTCCACAGGTGCAATGCCGAAATCCTCTAGTCCTGGGAATAAGAACGCTTTGCAGCCGCGCAACAGTTCCCGCATACGACTACGCTGCTGATGACCCAAAAAGGTCACATTCGGCCCTGCTACGGCTTGTAATGCCGCTTGATCGCGCCCATCGCCCACAATCACCAGTTTCTCTTGAGGCAGATGGCGAAATGCTTTCAGCGCCAAGTCGATGCGCTTGTAGGGAATGAGGCGGCTAACAATTAAGTAATAGTCGCCAATGGGCACGGCAGGGTCAGGCGTGAAGTAGCTCGTATCCACGGGCGGGTGAATCACGACACTCTCACGGTTATAGATACGCTGAATACGCTCTTGGACGGTACGGCTGATGGCAATGAAGTGATCCACCTGCTGTGCGGCAGCAAAGTCCCAGCTTCGCAAGAGGGAGAGAAGTGGCTGGAGCGCAGCATTCAACGCACCACCAATCTGTTCGCGCTCGCGGTACTGCTCATAGAGCCACAGAAAGCGCGTGGGGGTTAAGCAATAGCAAACATGCAGCGGACGAGGCTTGCCCAAGCCAACCCCATGACAGAAGCCACTTTTGTTGCTCAAGACCAGATCATACTCTTGCAGCCGAAAGCGCGAGAAGGCAAGGGGATAGAGTGGCAAGTAGTGCTGATGGTGCGCCATGACACTGGGAAGCTGTTGCATAAAGCTTGTGCGAATGTCCCAAGTGCGATAGGCATCGGGCATCTGTTCGGGGGCGTAAATACTCGTATAGATTGGCGCACCGGGCAGCAGTGAAACCAACTCTTCCAGCACATTTTCCGCGCCCCCCGATTGGTTGAGCCAATCATGGACAAGCGCCACACGCGCGCTGGCTAGATTGCTATGCCTCGGATCACGCATTAGATCACTACGACTCATAGCTTTTTATGATCACTCGCATCAGATTACTTCCATCAAATTAAGAGTGATCTGTCTCCGCCAGGTGCAACTCTTTCAACTCTTCCGCCACAAAATGGTCGATCAAGAGCCTATAGAGCTTCTCGACCACATCTGGACTTAGCCCTACTTCGCTCGCCCATTCGCGCCGTTGAGCAATCACAGCAGCTTGGCGAGCCGGGGCGTGTACATCCTGCGTCGTCTTTTTGAAACGGGTGATGGCCTTCACGTATTGATAACGTAGCCCCAACGCCGTCACAACCTCATGGTCAATGGCGTCAATTGCGGCGCGGACATCTTCAATACTGCTGCACTCTGCTGGCGATTTCATGGACAGCTACCTTATGTAGAAGCGGAATGTAGAAGCGGACTTATAGAAGAGAACGTAAAAGCAAAGAACAAAAAAGTAGAACCAGAGCGTATACGAGACCCTATTGTACTGCAAAATAAGCAACGCATAGGAATTACAAGTAAGCGTTGCTTTGGCAGTGCCACGCTGTTTCAGGCTCTAAACACAAAATACAAACAGACCCTACTCACGGATAGACCTGTGTCACAATCGGAAGTTCGCTGCTTGCTTTGCCTATCAACGAGATCTCAAGCCGACCGGGTGCATAGCGATACTGATACCACTGATTCTCGATCTTATTGTAAACATAGAGCATTTCGTTGGATACGTCTTGAAAAACCTCAGAGCCAAAACGATCCCCTAATGATTCAAGAGAATCGAAGGTCTTAATAACATTCGTACTCATAACCCACCCCTTTCACTGCTTCTCAAACTCAAATTTACCAAACCCAAACTAGAGGAGTGGGCCAACCAACTTTGCCTCGCCGACTGTCGTCACAACGCCTGCCGCATGGCGCACAATGGTAAGCCGCTCAATGTTTGCTTGGAGTGCAAACGTTGTCCTGTTTAGCTCCTGCGCCACTCGATGGAGCGCGACTGAATCGTTGCTCGAGCCAATGGTCACATGGGGCACAAAAGGAATCTCCAAACACAGTTGAGAGGCTAGCGCACCCCGATAAAGCCTGTTATGCAGCTTGACGAGTCTGCTCATGCCTTCATCGGGTATCAAAAAAAGATGCGCCCCAGGCTGCCCGGTCTCTGGCATGAGCAACACACAGCGGAAGGTAAGTGCGATGGGCGATGTCGTCAGTGCAAGCGTGTGCACACGAACGATGATCTTATCCAACGCAACCGCAGCCTCAGCTATCGGAAAAACCAGCGTAACATGGGGCGTAATCAACGCGGCTTGCGGATCATGCTCAGACCGAATTGCCTCAACCCACGCCAAATCTGCACTTGAAAAAAGCGGATGGGCCAAGACCAAATAGGCCATGTTCAGGCTCCTTTCGTCTGCAACTCATGACAGCAACTCGTCGCTAATCCCTCGCTAAAGGGTGAACTGCGCTGCCACATCCATTGCCGCGCCCCGCTACAGGTCATCCCCCCCTAAATCACCACCAAAACCGCTACCCATGCCAAAATCTCCACCCATACCGTCATCCATACCGCCACCCGTGTCAGGGAAAGCCTGGTCAATGGAGTCTGGACTTTCGCCTGCTTCCAAGCGGTCAATCACTTCGGTCATCTCGGCATCCATCGGCTCGCCCATTTCGCCACTCATGCGGCGCATAAAGCTCGCCAGTGCGCGCGGGTCTTCGCTCTCCAAGCCTGCCATCATCGACGGGTCGGCCAAATTCTCCAACCGGCTTTCTTCCGATTTCAACGTCGCCACGCGGCTCACCAATCGGCGCAAATGCTCGCCCTGGCACGTGGGGCAGCGCGCCGCCTCATCACTAGCCTCGCTCATGGTACGAAAAAAGACATTCACTCGTTTGCGACAATCAGCGCAATAATACTCATAGATTGGCATAATCATACCTCGCCTGCATTGCAGGATCATTTCCTACATGACTCTCTATTTACCACTATCCACTCATTATATCAGTGACGACTAGACATCTGGGTGAATCATTAGTCAATACAATTGCCCATAGAACTTGGCCCCATTCTGTCACCTAGACCAATTTCGTGCTGTACTATCAAATCGCATATACTTGCCGACAGGCATCGCCGCAAACCTATTATAAGGTTGAGCAACAAAGTTTGGAAAGTCTATGTCACTTGCTCTTGTCTTCTCTAGCAGCATCGTTTGTAGCAATCATGATGGCATGTAGGCAAACCTGAATGAAGGACCAGTAATGACTCGTCTGAATCAACAACATACCCTTCCCGATGGTCGCCGTCTTGGATATGATGAGCATGGCGAAGTGGATGGATATCCCATTTTCTATTTCCACGGGACTCCAAGTGCTCGCGTTGAATGGAACTTCTTCGGCACTGAGGAGTTGATCCAAAAATTCAATCTTCGTGTCATTGCAATCGACAGACCTGGCATGGGTCTGTCGGATTTCCAACACAACCGGCGTATCAGCGATTGGCCAAAGGATGTTACCTCACTTGCCGACCACCTACGGATCGACCGCTTTACGATTCTTGGATACTCTGGAGGCACACCCTATGCGTTGGTCTGTGCGAACCAGATTCCTGAGCGCCTGCATGCCGTGGGGGTGGTGGCTGTGGTCGGCCCATTTGACCAACCTGGCGCTACCGAAGGAATACATCCAGGTAATCTCCAATTTCTAGAAGCTTGTCGCGACAAGCCCTTGCTGGGTCGTCTCATTCAGCGCGTGATGGCTTGGATGGCGCGACTTGCGCCAGAGAAATTGATTATACAAGCGATGACAGCCTTGCCGCCGCCTGACCAAGCGATCATGGCCCAGCCAAAAGGCAAGCACGCCTTCCTGAACATGATACAGGAAGGCGTGCGACGTGGAGCGCGTGGTCCCCAGGTAGACAGTGCACTGATGGTGAGTCCGTGGGAGTTTAACATCACCACCCTAAAAACACCTGTCCATATGTGGCAGGGAGTTCAGGATCAGAATGCACCAATTGCTATGGCGCGTTACTTGGCAGCAGCTATCCCGACAAGCCATCTTATGGTTTATCCCGAAGAGGGGCATCTCTCCATTATGGTGAATCATGCTGAGGAAGTTTTTCAGACTTTGAGGCCAGAATTAGAACGATCCTGAGTGCCACCAGGGGCCTGCCACGTTTAACAAAACGTATCAACAAGTGGTAGGGTAATTGCGACGCCTAGCAGCATTGTCACTCTGTACAGTTGCTGCTTCCATTTTGCTACATCCCTACATACTAGGCTACCTAGCTTGTCGTATGTATTATTTGTATTATTCAGTTGATTTGTTCATTTCCACCAAAGGGATTTTTGTATGACCCAGCAGTCTGAGACCGATGCCGACGTTACGGCGCTCTACACAAGCCTCAGTGCGCCGCGACCTGTGTTGGTGGTATTGTCTGGGCCAAGTGGCGTGGGGAAAGACGCAACCATCCAAGCCATGCAACAGCGCAACACGCCCTTCTATTTTGTGGTCACTGCCACCACGCGGCCCCGTCGTCCCAGTGAAGTGGATGGGGTAGATTATCACTTTATCAGCATGGGCGAGTTTGCCGAGATGATTGAAAATGGCGAGTTGCTTGAATATGCCATTGTCTATGGTGACTATAAAGGCATTCCCAAGAAGCATGTGCGCTCTGCCCTCGCCAGCGGCAAAGATGTAATCATGCGCATTGATGTGCAGGGAGCCGCCACCATCCGCAAGTTGATTCCCACTGCGGTTACAATCTTCCTGACCGCCGAGAGCGAGGAAGAGTTGGTGCGCCGCCTGCATGAGCGCCAGACCGAAGAGGATGACAAATTGAAGATGCGCGTGGCGACGGCACGCCAGGAATTAAAACGCATTGTAGAATTTGATTATGTGGTCGTCAACCGTGATAGCGAACTCGAGGACACGGTGAGTCGCGTGTTAAGCATCATCGCCGCGGAAAAAAGTCGGGTCGATTGGGTTCCAGTAGAAATTTAAGCGAGAAAAATCTGCGTGAGCAACCTCTCTCCTCATAGCCAAACAGATCATAGCCAAACAGATCATAGCCAAATAGATCGTGTAACAAATCCTAGCCTAGAGCCTGAAATTGTGGATGTCAGCACAACACCCCCAGGCACAACACCACCGCCGGTGGACTCGCGCCCGCGCTTTGTAATTCGCCAAACACCCCCACGCATCACCTATTACTTGCTCGTTGCAAATGTGGTGGTCTTTGTTGCCATGATCGTCTATGGGTACTTTACCTATGGCACAGTGGACGGTACACAGGATATGCGTGTATTGACTGACTTTGGGGCAAAGATCAATGCGCGGGTGGCAACAGGAGAAGTCTGGCGTCTCTTTACCGCTATGTTCTTGCACATCGGCGTCATCCACCTGCTCTTTAATCTCTATGCGCTCAATGCCTTAGGGCCACTGATCGAGAGTTATTTTGGCCCCGTGCGCTTCACCGCTATCTATATCATTGGCGGCTTGTTTGGCAGCCTTGCCAGCTATGCCTTCTCGCCAACCCCGTCGGCAGGAGCATCAGGGGCTATTTTTGGTTTGGCAGGAGCCATTACTGTTTACTTTTTTTTATATCGCGAAAACTTTGGCGCACGCGGACGAGCAATTCTTAACAATATGTTTCTGGTGATTGGCATCAATCTCGTCTTTGGACTAGCACAACCAGGCATTGACAATTGGGGACACATGGGCGGGTTGGTAGGGGGTGCGCTGGTGACAGCAGGCATGCTGCCACGCTATCGACGACCTGCCGTAATCACTTATGGGGTTAATCTCATGGAAGAAGACCCACGCACGTCAATGCACGCAGGATGGGCCATTTTCTGCATCGCATTGTGGTATTTTGGCTTGCAGTGGGCAACCCAAGTTTTCTTGAGTCAGGCATAGATCGCGCGTCTCATTTAATTTCATGGTTCACAGAAACTGAAAACGGAAACTGACAATGGACGATACACGAAGAAGTGGTGTTTTGCTACATCCTACCTCCCTGCCAGGTCAGTTTGGCATTGGCAGCATGAACCAAGCTGCCTACGACTGGGTGGATTTCCTTGCCAGCACCCGCCAGACCCTCTGGCAACTGCTGCCCCTAGGCCCCACAGGTTACGGCGATAGCCCCTATCAGAGCTTTAGCTCCTTTGCGGGCAACCCATATCTCATCAGCCTAGAAGATCTGGTGGATGAAGGGCTGCTTGACCCCAACCTCTTGTCCAACGCGCCAGAATTCTCGGAGCATCGCGTGGACTATGGCGCGATTTACAACTGGAAATTGCCTGTGTTGCGTCAAGCTGCCGAGGCTTTTGCCAACAATGGCGACGCAAATCTACAAGCAGAATTTGACGCCTTTTGCACAGATCATGCTGATTGGCTTGATGATTTCTCGCTCTTTATGGCGTTGAAAGATGCCAACCAAGGCGCACCCTGGAACCAGTGGGAGATGGACTTACGCAGCCGCAAATCCACTGCGCTGACTCGAGCCACCCTCGAACACGCACCCGTTGTTCATTTCCATAAGTTTAACCAGTGGCTCTTTTTTCGCCAGTGGAGCAAGCTCAAAGCGCATGCAAACGCCCAAGGCATTCGCATCCTTGGTGATATTCCAATCTTTGTGGCGATGGATAGCACCGATACCTGGACAAATCCCAAAGAGTTCTTCCTCGACGATGAATTTAAGCCCACAGTGGTGGCGGGCGTGCCGCCGGACTATTTCAGTGCAACCGGTCAGCTTTGGGGAAATCCGCTATATCGCTGGCAGAGTATGAAGAGCAATGACTATGCGTGGTGGCGACAGCGTATCCATGCATCTTTGCGCCTCTATGACATGATCCGCATTGACCATTTCCGCGGCTTTGCAGGCTATTGGGAAATACCCGCGGATGAACCCACGGCGGTCAATGGGCAATGGGTGCAGGGGCCGGGGGACGACTTCTTTGCCGTGATGCAGCGCGAATTGGGTGATCTGCCCATTATTGCCGAAGACTTGGGTGAGATTACGCC
>JBBQIG010000098.1:0-11640 GCA_038324715.1 Anaerolineae bacterium
GTTCACCTATCTTGTTCTGAGGAGAATCTATCATGAAGATCAAGTACTCGCGCTACATTTCCCTGCTCCTTGTTGTTATCAGCCTTGCATTTCCCACGCTGGCGTTTGCTAGCGACGAACATGGACATGGATGCGCTCACGAACCCACTGTGCACTCTTTGCGTGAGTGTGTGGTTCATGCTGCCCACGCCGGACATATCGACAACGCGGGTGTAGCCAACAGCTTGCTTGCGAAGCTCGACGCAGCCCAACGTGCCCTGGATCGTGGCCAAACAGCCGTGGCGGTCAATAACGTGCAAGCGTTCATCCAAGCCGTCGAAGCCCAGGCCGGGAAGCACATTGTCGCCGAGCACGCTGAACACCTGATTATGCACGCTCAAGAAGTGCTCACCGCCTTAAGCCAGTAGGAGAGACTCAGAGCTGTGCCACTCCATGGCTCTACACCAATCTGCCGCGGACTACTTGGTTTCAACTGGAAAACCTGGCCTGCTTGTCGGACGGCGTCGCGTGCGAGTAGCCAGCAAGGGCCAAGCACGCGCATGACGGGAGGAATACAAAAATGAACCGTGTGAACTGGGTGCAAATGCTCGTCGTTGGCTTGGTGGTCTTGCTGGTGCTTCTGATTGGCGCAAGTTGGCTTGGCGGATACGGCGGGAGGGGGATGTGGTCGGGAATGATGGGTCCCGGCATGATGGGCAACTGGAACTTCGGCTCATTCGGGTGGCTGGCGATGATCTTCATGTGGCTCTTGCCGCTGGGATTTCTAATCCTGTTGGGTGTGGGAATCGCCTGGCTCTTTCGGCAAGCTAGCGGATCATCAAGAGCTACCGGAAGATCTACCGGCGATCCATCCCAGACTGAGACCGGTCAACCTTGTCCGAACTGTGGCCGTCCAGTGCAAGCCGACTGGCAACTCTGTCCCTATTGCGGTCAGAAGTTGGAACAGGGACAGGCGCGTAGCAGAGCGGTGGCAGTCGAGGAATAAGCTCGACAGAAAGCTTCGCACACGCCTAACGCCAGAGTAATAAACAGCGCTCGAGATGTAGAAGGGCAACCTGATATCAGGTTGCCCTTCTACATCTCGAGCGTCGGGTAAGGTCTCTCCAAAGCTCACGCGCCCTCTTTCACACCCACTTCTTGTCGCCACCATGCCACCGTTGCCGCAATCGCTTCGGGGAGCGGCGTAGCCAGCTTGCCAAACGCTTGCGTGAATTTGCTATCGTCAACCACAAAGGGTTCCTCAAACTGGTAAACCATTTCCGCAACTTCGCGCAGCGTTGGATTAAAGAGGCCAATCGCTTGCAGTAAGAGCTTAGGCGTAGCTTGAATTTTGACCGGCTTGCCCAGCGCCGAACCAATCATCTCGACAAACTGGCGCGTTGTCACCGTCTCTGGGTTGGGAAGGTGCCATACCTGACCCAATGCCTCCTCACGCGCGCCCAAGATGACCAATGCTTTGCCAATATCAGGCATATAGGTAAAGGTATGCGGTAGATCAGGGTTGCCGAGTACCTGAATCGATTTCCCCGCCATTGCTGGAGGGAAAACGCGCTCGCCCATTGCCGACGCCTTCACGCGCGGCCCAAAGAAATCTGCCGCTCGACCCATGGCAACGCGCACTTTGCCCTGTCGATGGGCCGCCAGCAACTTCTCCGCCATTGCCGCGCGCACCTTGCCCTTGCGCGTCTGCGTGGCATAGGGCAAGGTCTCGACCAATGGCCTGCCCCCTGTCGAGCCATACATATACAAATTCTCCATCGAAACGTACTTGGCACCGGCTGCGGCTGCGCCCTCCAACACACTTGCTTGCAGCGGCGGAAATAGCTCCGTCCACTGCGTGTAGGCTGGATTCAAACATTGATAAACCACGGCAGCGCCTGTGCAGGCTTTGCGCGTGAACGCCGGGTCTGACGCATCACCAGGCATAATCTCAACACCTGCAGGCACAGACGCGCGCCCACTACGGTTGACCAGACGCACCCGTTTGCCCTCTGTCAGCAACGCATCCAGCACCGACAGGCCAACAGGCCCCGTCCCAAAGATCACATGCAATTCACTATTTGCTGCATCAGAGTTACTCGTATCGCCGTTCATTCTGCCCCTTATCTAGTTTCAATATCTAGTTTCAATCGTGCAATCAGACAGTCGGCATTCACCGCAACAACAAGCTCAAATCGAAAGCCGTCTCAACTGCCCGCTGTTCCCAAAGCGGCAGCTTGCAAATCAGGTTGCGTTGCGCTTGCCGAGCGGTAGCGTAGCAGCGCAACGCCTAGTACCACCATCCATAACAGCCAAAGCACGCTGCCAATCAACCCAGCTTCGGGAACCACAGGGAAACTCGGAATCACGATTGCCATCAGTTCGCTTTGCGCCAGAAAAAAGACCAACGCCGCACCATATCCCAGCCATCCCTGCCACGGGCGAAAGAAAGCCGAGCGAAACATCATGCTGCTAATCAGCGCCATCCACACCACCGTCATGAACTGGCTGATATGTTCCCCAACGATCACGCCGCCATACTGGTGAATTGCCTGAAAGGTGACCAGCACGGCAGCACGCACCGCTTCGCTGCTCGCCGGATCGGTATATTGGCGCGCCAGCAGCGGCACCACAAAAACCCAACGCGTAAGACCCACCACTGCCAGCACCAGCCCCACGAGGCCAAAGGTCGTCGCCGTCTCCAACAGAGGGTGATCTTCCGCCGCCAACACCCGTTTCAGCATCACCGTGCCAAATAGCAGCGGCAAACCCACCCAGGCAAAGGCTAACCAGGTATAGATCAAGCCAGAGCCACCCGCTTGAAATTGGGTGAGTACGGCTTCTGCTGGTTCACGCAGAATGTCAGGATAGTTAAAGTTCATGATCAACAGGGTATAGGGCACGTTGACAAGCAACGCACCGACCACAAAGAAGATGCCGGTCGCTCTGCGAAACTGATTCTCGTTCATTTCTCGCATCCTTTTGGAGTAGGGGTACAGCAAGCGTAGCGGGTGTGTCTTCTGACAGCCGAGCCAAACAGTGTAGTATTGCACGATTATTGCGCGAATACAATGCAGATATTATGCAAGGGGCTATCCCAGGAATTAGGCAAATTTTCGCTATTACAAGAGCGAGTGATCTGTCACCCCGTAGGTATCTCGAAGCTTCGAGCTTCGAGGAAGGTTTCCGCCCAACCACTACCCCAAAACTACGTCCGCCGCGTCATCTTTCTTCTGCTGTCCAATCTTGTTGCCAGTACCCCACCGGTTCACCAACCTGCCTGCGTAACGTGGGCAGGGGGATTTTCTATGGGTACGCACCCCAAACTTGCCATAATGAAGTCGGGAACAAAGAATCAACAAAATGTGTTAAAATAGTAGATCACAACGAGGGTAAACTTTTTATCTGGATCTTCAAGCTCCGATAACCCAAAAAGCCCCTTTCACGAGAACCTATTGATTCAATGCGTTCTCGTTCTTTTGAACAGACGAACTTGAAACAGACGAATATTCTGAAAAAAGTCAGAAACAAAGCAAACAGGATCCCATATAGATGATGCAGGAGGCATAGCCGTGGCGGGATTACGAGAACTAGCTGGCACAGTAGCAACTGTCGCCAGGAGTGAGGAATTTGAAAAATTTCGGGTAAATGCACGAGATTTTATGTCGGCGCGTGAGGCAGGCAGTTCCAGCAGCACGCAAATTGATCAGTTGGTAACATCCTTGTCTGACGTGGCGGAAGTGCTGAACCAAAGCCATCCCCAAGAACAGCAGGATCCAAGCAGTCCGCCGGTCAACGTCATCTCGCCCGTGGTCATCCCGCGCCGAGGTGGCACAATTATTGTTACGCTCTTTACCGTTGCTTTTCTGGTGGGGCTTGGAATTTTGGGTCAATTTGCCACCGATGCCGTGAGTAATGTCCCCCTCATGGGCAACGTCGGCACCATTCTCTTTGGCCCTCATTACTGGCTCTTGGTCGTCGCCTATCTCATCTTCCAACTCTGGAAGAATAGCTATGTGATGATTCCAGATGGCAGCCAAGCGTTGATTACCCGCTTTGGCAAGCTGGAGAAGACCGCGGGGGCAGGGCGCACCTGGCTCTTGAATCCCTGGAAGCGGGTGAGCTACATCGTCAACACCACCAAAGAATATCCCTACAACGCACCCATCCGCCAAGCGCCCACAGCCAGCAGAGTCAATGCGTCGGTTGACCTATTTCTGCAATTTCGCATTGAAGACCCAGCCGAATTTATCTTTACCCTCGGTGGGGCCAAGGGCTTTTCCGAAAAGCTGCAAAACGCTGTGAGCGAGGTAACGCGCGCTTTGATCTATGAGCAGCGCGCCGAGAACATCTATGACCTGGTCGGTGAAAGTACCCATGCCCTGCTGACAACGCTGAACAATCAATTTTTGCCAGCAGTACGCTTTGTCAACGCCAACATCACCCATGCCGAACCTTCTGACCAGGCCTACCGCATGGACTTGGCGGCAGCCGAGATTGTGCGCGTGGCAAAAGAAGCATACACCTATCAATACGAACTCGATCTGCGGAAGGAACAGGATGAAGGTGAGCTAAACAAAGAGCTAGCTTCTCTGCGTGAAGCCCTTTCCGAAGTGCGCGCCGAGATTGCCAAGTATCAGGCCCAAATTGACACTGCGCGCGAGAAGGAGACCAACCGCGCCAATGCCTATGCCCACCGCTTGCTCATTGAAGCAGAAGCCGAAGCCAAAGCCAATGCCTCCCTGTTGGAAGCGCAAGCCCTCGACGTGCGCGCAGCCAGCAGTGCCTTCTTCCCCGAAATTCTAGAATACCGTTTCCAACAGGCTATCCTGGACAAACTAGAGACCATTGCCACCAATCTTCCCCAGATTGTTAATGTGGGGCCAATGAATCGCGACACGGTTGACTTTATGAGTGTTGCCCGTGGCATGTTGGGGGTGCAAGAAGGCAGCCTCTACACCGCAGAGGACATGCAGGCAATCCGCGAGCGCGTCGGTGACATCTTGGAGCGCATCCAACAGCGCAAACTACAAATTGAGGGGATGCCCGAAGCCGAGAAAGAAGCGATCACCATGCTGCAAAGCAATGGCGACGAGTCAGAACCAAGCCCAGAAACAGGCCCAGAAACAGTCAATGGGGTGCAAGCTCGAGAAGCGCAAGCAGATAGAGTATCAGAAGGAGACCAATCATGACAGTTGCACGCGGAGCCAATTTCTCTCGCATCAAGGAAGTCGCCACAGCATGGGAAAGCATTCAGCAGATGATCCGCTCTGGCGACAAGGGCTACCTCGTCCCGGTCGTGATCCCACGCGACCGCCGAGGCTTTGGCTGGCTGGGCCTAATGGCCTTTGCGCTCTATTTGGTTGGCGCTGCCCTAGCCGCTAATTCACTGTTTGTGACCGTGCCCCTGCTCCTCTTCAGCATACTGCTCGGCCTAATCTCCCTGGCGTGGTTCTGGCGGCAGGCTGTTGTCTCAATCGAACAAGGCACAACCGGAATCCTCTCGCGCTATGGTGCGATTGTGGGCACGCTTGGCCCCGGTCGCCACTTTCTCTGGTGGCCCTGGGTCAAGATCGATTCCATTGTGGATACCTCCACCGAGTTTCCCTATACCGCGCCCGTTCTCGCCAGCCCAACCCGCGAGAGCATCCCGCTCAAGTCGATTGAGTTCTTCCTAAAGTTCCGCATCGAAGACCCAATCCGCTTTGTACGCAACATCGGCGCAAGTAACTTTGATGTCGTTCTCAGCAATGTGGTGCAAGATGCCATTCGCCGGCGCAGCCGCCAAGTGCAGACCGAGCGTGCCTATGACCTGCGTAGCAGTGATGTGGGCGACATGCAAGCCTATCTCAATCAGCGCATGGAGCCATACGGCGTGCGTATCACCGGGGCAAACATTCCCGATGTGCAGCTACCCGACCAGTACCAAGAGAATCTAGCCACACGTGAACGCGTTGCCAAAGAGCAAAATGCCTATGAAAAGGAGTGGGAGCTAACCCGTCGCCAGCGCATTGACACGCTGCTCATGGAGACAGAACGCGCCAAGAAGGAACGCGACGCACGCATCGTCGAAGCTCGCTCGGCAGTCAACAAGGCGCGCGAAGATATTGCCCAAATGCTGCAAGAGCAAGAGTTACAAGCGGAAAAAATCCGCTGGGACATCGAAGCAAGAGGCCGATCTACGCTCAATGCTGCCGAAAATGAAGCCAAGGGCTTGCAACATCTGGGCCTTACCTACCGCGACAACCGCGCCCTTTGGCAATATCAACTCGCCCAACGCCGCCTGCAGGTTGCTGAAAAGCTGGTATTGAATGCACCACGACCTGTCTTGATCAACACCAACAATCAAGACACATCGGCTCTCTCCACCCTCCTGATAGCGCAGCTTTTACCTGGCATCATTGATGGGAATGGCAAGGCTGACAAGTAGGTCAAAGTAGATCAATCGTAGCTCGCAAAAATGTCATTCCGGGCAGAACGAGGAATCTCTCTTCCTCCTCTACCCGCAATAGCAGCGAGAGCCTTCGCTCTGCTCGGGGTGACAAAACTGAATTTCGAGTTATGCTAATTGATTCGCAGTAAAATGAAAATTGGAGTGGGGTGAAATTGAAGTGGAAAAGAATTACGAGGGTAGGCCCGGTTGTCCAGATGCGCCTTTTAAATGCCTCAAGTGGAGGTTCTACGATCATCGATTCGACACTCTCTAGATAATCTTATCAACGCATCACTCTTCTTCACAAAACCGCCATCTTCGGCGGCTCCACCCAGTGCAACTGCTAGGAGATTCAATGGCTCACAAAGTCTACCCCCTCTTGGGGACACTCCTTTTCACCCTCGTCTTCACAATTCTCTTGATGCCCCCCTCATCAGTTTATGCAGACACGACCATCACAGTTAACACCTTTGACGATGGACCCGACACCAATGCCGATTGCTCACTGCGCGAAGCCATCCGCGCGGCCAATCTAAATGCGGCTGTGGATGCATGTCCCGCTGGCAGTGGCGATGATCTGATCCTCTTGCCAGCCGGAATCTACACCTTGACCATTACCGGACAGGGCGAAGATGAGGCATTGACAGGCGATCTCGACATTACAGCGCCAGAGGGTTTAACCATACAAGGCGCGGGGGTTGTCAGCACGACGATTGACGGAGGAGGCATCGACCGTATCTTTGATATCCGAATCATTACCAGCACCGTAACCATCGCCGATCTAACCATCCAGAATGGTGAGGTTGCCACAGGGCAAGGCAGTGGCGGCATCAAAAACAATGGCGTACTCACGCTCACGAATACCCTCATCCAAAACAATAGAGCCACAGGCGACACTTCGGATGATATTGGTGGTGGCATCTGCAATGGCTGTGGAACTGGCACTGGCACACTGCACTTGCACAATAGCACGGTCAAAGCGAATAGTGCAGATCGGGGCGGTGGAATCTTCAGCAACGCCATCTTGACCATCACCCAAAGCAGCATCATTAGCAACAGCGCACGCGCCGGGGGTGGCTTGAGTAAGTTTGCGTCTAGCGGAGGCGGCACAACGATCATCAATAGTACCTTCAGCGGTAATTCAGCCACAAACAGCGGGGGTGCAATTCGCCAAGACGCTGGCACTTTAACCATCACCAACAGCACCCTCGCCAACAACATATCTCCCCTAGGTGGAGGGATTTTTCATTCAGACGGAACCACAACGTTGCAAAACAGCATTCTCGCCAACACAGGTACGGGCGGAGATTGCTACAACTTTGAAGGCTTTAGCTCCAATGGACACAACCTGAGCAGTGATGACTCTTGCAGCCTCAACGCCAGTGGCGACCTGACAGATACTGTACCGCTGCTAGGTCCGTTGGCAGACAATGGCGGTGCTACGCTAACCCATGCGCTACTCTTTGCCAGCCCAGCCATCGACGCGGCCGCAGATGCCTTCTGCCCAAGCACTGACCAGCGCGGCATCACGCGCCCCCAAGGCCTCCGCTGTGACATCGGCGCGCTTGAAAATGATGTTGTCCCCTTGAAGCTCTTCTTACCCTCTGGCAAGAAATAGAACCACACAAACAACCACGAACCCTTGCGACGGGCGACTTATGCAAAGTAATGGGGGGGGTGAAATAGAAACAACCTTGTGCTAAAGTATCGTGAAGAATCCGTAAACAACCCAATGCCTTCGAGGCCGTAAGGAAGATCGGCTCGCAGAAAAAGACTTGTTCATCAGAGGCTGAGTAGGATCAAACAAGCGAGAAGCTTGCTCGACAAGGTGAGCCCGAACAGGTCGCACTTTTAACAAGAGAAGCAGGAGGTAAGCCGATGATACTTGGCATCGACATCTCGAAAGCAAGCTTTGACGTCACCTTGGTGATGGACAACGAGCCGAGTGTGCATCACCGGTTCCAGAACACAACTGCTGGGATTGAGGAGTTGGTACAGTGGCTTGTGCAGCAGCAAGTGCGCGACTTGCAGGTGTGCATGGAAGCGACCAACATCTATTGGGAAGAGGTGGCCGAGGTACTGCACGCAGAGGGCTACCAGGTGAGTGTGGTCAACCCGACGCGCATCAAAGGCTTTGCCATGAGCCAACTGCGCCGCAGTAAAACGGACAAACTGGACAGTGAAGTGATTGCGGCCTTTTGTGCGGCCATGCCGCCCGACGCCTGGGAACCGCCCACGGAGACGCAACGCAAATTGCGCTCGTTAGAACGACACCGCGTGGATCTCAAGCAGAGCATCCAGCAACACAAGAATCGCCAGCAGAGTGCCAAGGATGCGGATGTCAAGGCGTCGTTGCAGCGCGTGCTTGAGATGCTTGAGGCTGAACTCAAAGCAGTGGAGACGCAACTGGCCGAGGTGACGAACCAGCATCAAACAGTGCGCGAGCAAAAGCAGTTACTGCTCTCGATCACAGGCATTGCGCCCAAGACAGCGCATACACTGTTGGCGAAGATGCATGACTTGTCCACCTATAGCAACGCACGTGCGGCGGCGGCGGATGCGGGGGACCCCCCCACGCAGCACGAGTCGGGGACGACGGTGCGGCAGCGACTAAAGCTTTCCAAAGTGGGCAAAGCTGCGGTGCGTGCGGCGCTTTAGATGCCCGCCACCAATGCGATGAGGACCAACCCCATCTGTCGTGCTTTTGCAGATCAACTCCGGGCGCGCAACAATCCGACCCAGGTTATCATCTGTGCAGTGATGCGTAAGCTTCTGCATCTTGCTTATGGTGTTTTGAAGAATAACACACCTTTCGACCCCAACTATGGCCTGCGTACCGCGGCTGCTTAGCCCCAGTCAGTAGCTAGAGTCAGTGTATTTTGCATGTTTTTCAACAAAATCGCGTAGTATCTTCCTTGGAGCCGGGAACCCCTTGGGTGGCTCCGAGGAAGGTTTGTACGAATTCTATTTGATTCATCTCTTAACTACGCCAAGCACATTGGCTTGAACTCATAGCCAATACCCGCAAGGGTATGGACATAAACATAATGCTGCGGGGCATCTTCAAGCTTGCCGCGCAAGCGGTAGACGAGCTGGCGCACCATGCTGCGCGTGCCCCCTTCTGGTCCCCACAAATGGTCAATAATGGCATCAAAGCTGAGCACCAGCCCGGCATTGATGACAAAGTAGTCCAGTAATTGGCTTTCCAACAGACTGAGCATGACGACTTCTCCCTCCGCGTTGTGAAGCTCGCGCCGCACTGGATCAAGCCGCCAGTCACCAAAGTTACGCACCTCAGGCTGGACAGGCCCACCCGCGCGCCGCAAGACTGCGCGCGCCCTGGCAACCAGTTGGCGGGGGCTGAACGGCTTGGCAACATAATCATCCGCACCCGCCTCAAAGCCGCGCAAGATGTCATCTTCGTGATTGCGTACCGTGAGCAAAATCACGGGGATATTTGACTCTGTGCGAATGGAAGTACAGAGCGTAAAGCCATCTGTGTCTGGCAGATTCACATCAAGCACCACGAGATTGGGCATCTCCTGGCGGCAGCGCTGCAAGGCAGTGTCGCCATCATGGGCACAGATCACCTCATAGCGTTCACGACGAAGCGTAAAAGACACAAGATCGGCCAAAACGCGGTCATCATCCACCACTAAAATTGTCATCGTTCCTCCACTATTTGTAGCGTAAACCAAAAGATCGAGCCACCACCGGGCCGCGCATCAACCCCAACTGCGCCCCCCTGCGCCTCCACAATGCTCTTCACAATCCAAAGACCAAGCCCCGTACCAAAGCGTGAGACCGCTTGCTGCTTACTTTGGGTGCGTAGCGCATTCTCCCCTGTGGTTACATCAGAATCGGAATCGAAATGGACAAAGCGCGAAAAGATCTTCTGACGTTGGTGCACAGGGACACCTGCCCCGCGGTCTGCCACGGTGATGCAGATCTGCCCGTTGACGACCGTTGCCCCAATCGCCACTTCGCTCTCTGGCGGGCCATATTTGCCAGAGTTGGCAATCAGGTTGACAAGCACCTGAATCGTTCGCGCGGGATCTGCGTGCACCAAGGGGATGGCTGGCGGCAGATCAATCCGCAAGCGCTGCCCATATTTCGCCAACAGGGGGTGCATGGTTTTGGCTGCTTCCTCCACCAGTTCCGCTAGATCATAGGGGCGCGGGAATGCCTCAAAGACCCCTGACTCTAAACTTGCACTCTCCAACAAGTTATCGACCAGGGTCTGTAGACTCAAGACGCCGAGATGCAGCGAGAGCAGTAGCTCTTGTAGCTCTTCCGCTGAGAGTTCTGGGGTCTGGTCCAACAATAGCTCAATCGCCGCCGCGACTGCCGAAAGGGGCGTGCGAAACTCATGGGTCATATTCGCCATGAAATGACCGAGGATGCGTTGTACTGCCACTTCCTCGCTAATGTCTCGGAACATCACCACCCGATAGGCTTCGGCTGGACTGCCGTTACCCGCTGCCCCAGCCCACTCCAGCGGTGCACTCACCACCTCTAAAGTCGCTTGGTTGCCATCCGCCAAGAGCAGGGTAAAGTGCTGGTGCTTGCCTGTGGTTGCCACGATTGTGCTAAATGGAGGCTGGCTGAATTGGGGCTGGGTCAAATAGTTGGGAAAGATCTGGTCACAGTTGCGCTGCAAGACCTGCTCCCGCTGCCAACCAGTAATGCGTTCGGCACCCTGGCTCCAAAAGGTAATATTGCCTTGTGCATCAATTGTCGCAATGCCTTCGACAATCGCTTGCAGCAAATGTTCGCCCCAAGCCTTCTCATGCTGGAGCGCCACGATCATATGCCGTAAATCTTGGCGCGCTTGTTCAAGGGCCTGCGCTACTTGTGTAACCTCACGCACCCCTTCGCCAACGACGACCGGTGATTGCAGATCACCGGCACTAAATTGATTTGCTGCCTGGGCCAATTTCGAGAGCGAACGGGAGATGTGTCGAGCCAGCAGGATTGCAATCAGAATCCCCGTCAGCCCGACGAGGATCAGGCTGATGATTTGAGAGCGAATAATTCGCTGCTTAACCTGGCTGAGCGCAGTCACATCCAGCGCCACCTCATCGACTAGATTATCGACCCGGTTGGGGGAGAGCAATAGCACTTGGCTCGCGTAATAAGGCACGCCATGCCAAGCAAAGGTGACACTTTCTGCCCCTGCCTCTTCCTGTGCGCGCAAGCTTGGAGGAGGCAGCAGATGGCGGAATGAG
>JBBQIG010000099.1:0-11614 GCA_038324715.1 Anaerolineae bacterium
ATATTGAACAGGCGATTGGCATTATCCTGGGCACGATTCCTGGAGAACGTGTGATGCGTCCGAATTTTGGGTGCCGCGCATGGGAATTGATCTTTGCACCCAACAATGCTGCCACACGCAGCCTGCTTGTGGCCTATGTACGGCAAGCTTTGGAGTTTTGGGAGCCGCGCATTGAATTGATGGATGTTAGCGTTGATATCGATCCCAACGAAGATAGCGCCCTATTGGTAGAGATTGAATATAGAACTAAAACGACCCACGACCAACGTAGTATTGTCTATCCATTTTATATTATGGGTGAGGAGTAGCGCATGGCTCTGCCTGTGCCCAACCTGGACGACCTCCAGTTCCAGAGAGACTTAGTGGATGAGGCGCGTTTGCGCATTATCCGCTACTGTCCTGAGTGGACGGAGTACAATGTAAGCGACCCAGGCATTACACTCATTGAGTTGTTTTCCTGGATGACCGAAATGATTGTCTATCGCCTGAATAAGGTGCCAGACAAAAACTATGTCAAATTTCTGGATATGGTGGGCGTTGAGTTGATGCCTGCCGCCAGTGCTGAAGCTGAGTTAACTTTTCGCCTTTCGGCACCCTTTCCGTTGAGTGCAGAAAACAACAATCCGGCTGTGGTGCCAAGCGGGTTGGAAGTGGCGACGAATGCGATGGGAGACGCGCCCGAAGTCATCTTCACGACCATTGAGCCGTTGTTGATAACCGGGCCGCTTCTGTCGCAATTGCGCGGCGAAGATTTTCACAAGAATTACTTGCCTCGTCTAAATGTTGAGGTCTTCTATGCCTTTGGTGCAGGTCGTCCACAAATGGGGACTACCTTTTACCTTGGATTTGAAGAGAGTGAAAATATTTCTGGGCATATCTTGCGCTTAGCTTTTGAATGTGACCGCACTGAAGCCGTGGGTATCCGCCGCGAAGACCCGCCGTTGGTGTGGGAATGTTCAATGGGCAATGGCATTTGGCAAGAGATTCTGCCTAGTAACCTGGAAGGCGAGAAGGACACCACAGGCGGCTTGAACAACGAGAGTGGTGAGATTACCTTTTACCTGCCTCGCGCTCTGCGTCCTGACCAAGTTTATGGACGCAATGCCTATTGGGTGCGCTGTCGTTTTGAGCAACGGCGTCCAGAGCAGGGTCGTTATACGGAATCGCCGCGCATTCGTGCTGTCAATGCGTTTGCGTTGGGTGCAACCACTACGGCTATCAACGCTGTCTTTGCCTATTTCGAAGAGTTGGGAATTAGCAATGGCGACCCAAGCCAGAGCTATCAGTTGGCCTTCTCGCCTGTACTCGACTTGGTTGAGGGTGAAGATGTCGAGGTAGAAGAGATTCATGATGGCTTGTTGGTCTATGTGCCTTGGCAACGAGTCAAAGACTTTAGCAAGTCGGATCGATATGCTCGCCACTTTGTTCTCGAAACTGCCACGGGACAGATTCTATTTGGCCCCAGCATCCGCCAGCCCGACGGCAGTGTGAAGCAGTATGGACGCGTGCCAGAGGTGGGACGACGGGTGCGCATTAGTCGCTATCGCTATGGGGGTGGTATTGCGGGAAATGTGCCGACGGGGCGCATCAGCATTATGCGCTCGGCTGTCCCCTACATTGATCGTGTAACCAACATGCGCCGTGCCGTTGGGGGACGTGATCAAGAAACGTTGGAAGAAGCCAAAGAGCGTGCTCGCCGCGAAATGCGTGCACAATATCGCGCCGTGACCGCAGAGGACTTTGAAAACTTGGCCTTGAGTGCCGGGCGCGAGGTGGCACGGGTGAAGTGTTTGGCTCCCAGTACGATTGACTCAACATTGCCTCCGGGCATGGTTGAATTGCTGGTGGTGCCTGCGGTTGCCGATGCGGTGATGGCAGGGGATCTCTCACGCTTGCAGTTGAATGACCGCACCATCACAAAGGTGCAACAGTATTTGGATGAGTACCGCCTGTTGACCACGATGTTACGCGTGCGCGAACCCAAGTATGTTGGGGTGAAGGTGCGCGCTGAGATTGTGGTGAGCGAACATGCACGCGCCGAGGTTGTGCTGGGTCGAGTGGCAGAGGTGCTGCGTCAATATCTGTCACCATTGGTTTCTAGCGGGCAGAACTTGTTGCCGGAGGGTACGGTTGAACCCGATTGGCAAGGTTGGCCCTTTGGTCGCTCTCTCTATGTGGCTGAATTGTATTCGGTGATTCAACAAGTGCCAGGGGTGAAGCATGTGTTGGATGTGCAACTGCGCCAACGTCCTGTGTTGCCCAATAAGGAATCTCCCCCACTGGGTCAGCTAGAAGATTTTGCTGGCAACGCTGTCGCGGGTCAAGAGACCTCTTTGAATCTGGTAACGGGTAAGGTGCTTTTGGTTCCTGCCGATACGTTGCTTTGCTCGTTGGGACATGAAGTGGAGTTGGTGGAATTATGATGGAGCAGACCCCGCCATCGAACGCGGCTTTGGCGGCATTTGAAACCGATGCGATGGTCTCGCATGGCGTGGCATTGCGCGAGAGTAGTCAAAGTATAGATACCCCCTTGGGTGCGGATCAGGTTGCTATTACGATTGATCATGTAGCAGACCATAACCGCCGCTATCCGGGGGAAGTTGTCTCCTTTTATACTTGTGTCCGCATCCACGCGCCGACGCCGGGCTTTACTGTGCGAATCCAGATTCCGGCTGGGTTGGAGATTGATACGTACCGTGCCGTGGCTCGCGACATTCTGCCCATCTTTTATCCGGTATCAGAGTTGGCTGCACGTGAATTGGTGATGTTGCCTGGCAGTGATGGTGAGCCTTTTCCCCTGAGGGTGCCAGATCAACCCACGCGTGCGATTGAAATTACGCGCCCGGCGCAAGAGATGGTCTGGCGGGTGGCGGAAGCTCAGGAGCCGGGGAGTACCTATGAGTTTGTGGTGACGACCCTGGTGTTGCCCATGTTGCAGGATACGATGTTGCACAGCACGGCTACACTTTTGATGAGCAGTGAAGAAGGCGATCAAGCCATTCGCTCGACAACGGCTTCCGTGGGCGTTTTCTGCAGTGGGCGCTATCTGGAGTATCTGCCCTCTTTGTATGAGCGAGATGCTTTCATGGCACGCTTTCTCATGCTTTTTGAGAGTTTTTTGGCTCCCATTGAGCAACAGATCTCCGAGATGCACAATTATTTTGATCCAGACTTGACGCCTGCGCGCTTCTTGCCCTGGCTGGCAACCTGGTTCAATTTGATGTTGGATGACAATTGGAGCGAGGCGCAGCAGCGTGAGTTGCTAAACTCGATTATGTGGCTCTATCGTCGCCGCGGCACGCGCGTTGCGATGCAACGGTATTTGGAGATTTTTACTGGGCAGCCTGTCGAGATTCTGGAGCGACGAGCTAAGAATATGGCTTTGGGAAAGATGGCACGTTTAGGGGTTGGCGTGGCATTGGGCACAAGCAATATGCCCCACACCTTTTCTGTAAAGCTCCGGCTGCGTCCCATTGTTGCGGCAGATGTCCTTGAAGAAGAGGCCGCGGCACGCGAAGTTGCACGGTTGGAAAAGCAACGTCTTGCTTTAATCAGCCGTATGATTATGGCAGAAAAACCTGCCCACACCAGCTACAAGCTAGAAATTCTCCCCGTCCCTGAATAGCGACCCTGGCAGAGTGTTGAATGTTGATCGGTGTTAATTGTTGCTGCCACGGCTGCACCAGCCTTGAAGATAATGGTTGAGGAAACTGTATGTTTAACAGAGAAGCATTAGGTTTATTTCCGCGCAAACGAATTCGTGCGGTTGACGGGATGGCGGTTACGGCGGATGTGTGGGAGGAAGCCCATGACTATCATCGGCAGTTGCACCGTCTACATACGTTGCTCCATCACGGTTCTGGAATCGTCACGGGTTTGGAAGTGATTGCCAGTGATCCTGCTGACAACTCGGTTTATCTTTTGCCGGGGATGGCAGTGGATTCGCTTGGGCAGAGCATTGTTGTGCCAGAGCCGCGCGCGTATGATTTGGGAAATGCGGAAGATCGTCTTTACTTGATCGTGTCGTATAACGAGAGCCGTCCCCAGAGCAATGGGGGGCGAGTGCAAGAAGATGCTCCGCTTTATGTCCAGGCACAGTACAGTTTGGAAGCTGTGACCGACCTGCCGCCAACGCCGCATGTCGAGTTAGCACGCATCTGGCGACGTGACAGAACCGTGCCCATTACAATGGCTAAAGTTCCAAGCCTGCCGCGCGGCAATGAGATCGATCTGCGCTTTCGTCGCACGATTGGGCATGGTGACACGCCTACGGTTTCGGTGGGCGTGGTTGCGCTGCGCGGATCAGATGGAGCCAAACATGGGGAAGGGTTTGCGAACCTGGCTGCCAGTATCCGCTTGAGTGGTGTAGGCCAAGTTTGGGTGGATCGAGGCGTGCCTCTGATGAGCGAGCTAGATCACTATGATTTGCTCTATCTTGTTGGGCGCGATCAAGTTCAGCTAACCAGTGATGAGATGAATGCCCTCTATGCCTATTGGCAGGCAGGAGGCATACTCTTCTATGAGAGCTGTCGTCGCAACCAGGCACAGGGTGATCCCCCAGCGGATGCGATTTTCTTGGATTTGGTGAGCGCCTTTGGTGCAAAGCTGGAACCCCTGACAAGTGGGCATCCTCTCTTTGCAGCTCCATACCTCTTTGCACAACCCCCGGTTGGCTTTGAGACGCAAGGTAAACCCCAACTACATATCGGTGATGGCTTGATTATGAGCACAGCGGATTATGGTTGTATTTGGCGCGGTGAGCGACGAGGTAGCCCTGCCCAGCGCACGGAGATTCGCGATGCCCAGGAGTGGGGTGCGAATTTGGTCTTGTGGGCCGCGGCTCAACGTCAAGAGCGTATTAACGCTGCACGCAAACAGCCTGTGTAAGAACCTGTATCAGAGAAAAGTACGCTCCTTTGTCGTGCATAGGGCTTGATAGAGCGTAACGTAGCAGTGCATAACATGAAGTGCATAACATGAGGTGACTATTTGCTGGCAAGGGATTGCCCGTGATGGTTACGCAAATTTGAGGATAATGGCACATGGCTCAGGACAATCGCATCGAGGTCATCAATAAATTTGGTTGGCGCAAAGATTTTGTAATCGATAAGCAGATTATCCAGATTGGGCGTGATGCTCGCAATGATCTTGTGTTGGATGATGGGTATGAGAATGGGATTGCGCCGCGCCATGCCCAATTGCTCCCTTCATCGGTGAATACGCAGGGGCTGCGGCTGATCAACCTCAGTGAGCAAGATATTCTGGTCTACGCTCAAGGCAGTAGAACAGGAGCCAACGAAGCGGTTGTTGGGCCTCCCACGGCGACCATTGCGCCACGTTCTGCGGTAGAGGTGGCTAGCGGCGACTTGGTAAAGCTTGGCGAATTCTCGTTGATCTTTCATGGCGGAACCATCTATTCCGAAGTGATGAAGCTAAATGTGGAGATGGCTAGCCACACCTTGACGCTGGATCGTCCATTGACTGGCGTGCTCTCTATTCACCATGTGGGCAACAAAGCCGCTGTTCAATTCAAGATTGAGCTAGAAGGGCTTGACCCAGATTCGTATGAATTTGGCCCTGGCCCCGTGCTCTTTCCCAACGCTGAGAAGCAAGTAAACTTTCGGTTGATGCATCCCAAACGCCCCTATCCCCCAGCCGGAAAGCATACGATTACATTTCATGTGAGCGCGCCGGATGCGTATGCTGGTGAGCGCTCTACGGTGAGTCAAGAGATTGAAATTGCACCTATTTACAACCACAAGATGCGCGTTGTGGTGATCGACTCGCCCAACTACCGGTTGACCTAGCAGTAGACCTGGTAGCAGATCCAGTAGACATAGCAGTCATAACCTCTATCAAACCACTAGTGAACCTCAATCTAGGTAGCATTTGCACATGATTAAAC
This sequence comes from Anaerolineae bacterium, assembly GCA_038324715.1. Classification (GTDB taxonomy): domain Bacteria; phylum Chloroflexota; class Anaerolineae; order Caldilineales; family Caldilineaceae; genus QEUY01. The sequence goes on from JBBQIG010000099.1 coordinate 5,906, forward strand.
GGATACTATGAACTTCATGGGCTTTACGGAGTGGGTGAGTTGCTGCAGAAGTAGATCGCAGAAGCGAAATTCACCAAGAAATACATGGTTCTTTGGAACGCTACTATTTGCGTCTATTTTTGCGTTACTCTTTTTGCCTCTGCCAAGCTATGCACAAGAAGTTGGCGTTGGGCGCGTGACCGCAGTCGGCGTGAATGACGAAGCATTCCCCGCGGTTAGCGTTTTTCTGGATGTGGTCGATGCCGCAGGTGCTCCGGTAACTGGGTTGACCCAAGCGAACTTTACTATCCAGGAGGATGGTCAGGCGGCGACAGTGCAGGCTGTGAGTGCAGATGTTTCGCAACCACTGGCCTTGCTGATGACACTGGATCGCAGCACAGACGCGGCAACTTGGGCAGCGATTCAAGCATCTGCTGCCGCGGTCATCAATGGCTTGGGTGAAAATGACCAAGTTGCCATCACGACCATCTTCGAAGAAGTTCAGGTTGTTCAGGAGTTCACTGCCGACAAATCAGCCGCGCTTGCTGCTTTGGCTTCAGTGACGCCGGGGGGGCAATTTAGCGCCATCAACCCGGCATTGCTTGATGCGGTCAATCGTTTTACGGATGAACTGCCTGCCCGACGCGCGGTTATTTTGGTTGCAGATGCCCCAGATAATATTTCTGGCTTGACTATTGATGAGGTGATTCCGCAAGTCACGGGGCGCGGCACGCCGATTTATGTAGTTGGTTTTGGCGACCGTGTACAGAGTGAAACCACCTTTGCCCAAGTTGCAACGGCGACGGGCGGACGATTTTTTGCCATTGGTGCGGCGACCGATCTTCAGGCGAACTTGACTGCACTGTTGCCACAGTTGCGTCAGGGTTACCGCTTGGACTTTGTTTCTGCTTTGCCAGCCGACAACCAGGGACATACGGCTCAGATTGAGGTGACTGCGCCCAATGTGAGTGGCACGGCTGTCCGCCAATTCGTCGCGCGGCTGACTACCTTGACGGTAACAATTCCCAATCTGGTATCAGGACAACCTGTGGCGGGTGTTGTGAACCTGACCGCCGCTGCCACAAGTCCAGCACCTGTAGCCAGTGTGGAGTTTCGCGTAGATAATCAATCCGTCGGAATTGCCTCTTCTCTTGAGGAACCCATTGCGTGGGATACAAGCACGCTCGAACCTGGTCCCCATACGCTAACTGCAACTGTGACAGACAGCGCGGGCAACCAGGGCGAAGCCAGTGTTGAGATACTAGTTGCATCCTCTGCGCCGCGATTGGATATTACAAGCGTGGATCAGACGCTATTTCCCCAAGTAACCACCTATGTCGATGCCTTTGGGGCGAATGGATTGCCACTTGTGGGGTTAAACGCACAAAGCTTTACGGTACGTGAAGACAATCGACCGGTAGAGGCTGCACAGATTGCTGTTGTGGTCGATGGCACGCAAGCCTTGAACCTGGTATTGGTTCTAGATCGCTCGCTCAGTGTGGGTGACTGGGCGCAACTGCGAAGCGCTGTGAATGGCGTAGTTGATGGATTGCGCCCGCAAGATCAAATGGCAATTTATACATTTGCCGGTAGCCCCACGTTGTTGCAAGCAGTGACGGGGGATCGGAATACGCTGAAGAATGCGCTTGCGATGGTGGAGCCTGTACCACCTGCACTCGTCGTACCATCCTCTCCCGCCACGCCAGCCACCGATAATGGGTTGCACCAAGCCCTGTTGGATGGTCTCAACCTGGCAGGGACATTGCCACCCGGTCGCCGTGCGGTTGTGGTGCTGACCAATGGCACAGACAACGCTGGTCAAATTGCGCTGAGGGATATGATCAGCGTCTTGCAGACGCAGCCAGTGCCTGTGCATCTTTTGGCCTTTGGTGTAGACGGTCAAGGCGCGGGAACACTAGCCGCCATTGCTCAAGTCGCCGGGGGCAATTCGATCTCTGTAAGCAATGCGGCGGATATACGCTCGGCCTTGCAGACCTTGACGGCGCTATTGCAACAGGGATACCGGCTCGACTTTACTTCTGGCATGCAGGCAGATGACGACCGCCACGTGTTGACCGTTGGACTCTCTGCGGGTGGCTTAGAAGCGGAGACCACTGGCGAATTTATTGCGCGTAGCCGTCCTCTTACGGTGACTTTCCCCAATGTAACACAAGGGGCTACGGTGGCAGGGCAGTTAAACCTTACTGCCCAAGCTGAGACTCCTGCGCCGATTCTCTCGGTTGTCTACCGCTTGAATGGGGAGGTTTTGGCTGAGGTTGCGGATACAACCTTTAGCATTGTCTGGAACAGTGAGACGGTTGAACCTGGACCTTACAGTGTGGATGTGACGGTGGTGGATGCCGCGGGCAATGAAGGCGGCGCCACTGTGAGCTTTACGGTGGTAGCCCCCGTGGCAATTACGGGTAGGTTGGCGGCTAGCAATAGCGACGGTGACATCATTGTGGGTGATGAGGTTGTCATTGAGGCCGACGGTCAAGGCGTTAATGGCCTTCCGCTTGTGGAGTTCTATGTCGATCAAGTATTGATCGGCACAGATAACCAGCCTCCTTATCGCATCAGCTTTGATAGCAGTGCCTATGCGGCGGGCAAGCATACGATTACCTTGCTTGCTCGTGATGATGTAGGGCGTGAGGCCATTAGTACAATTGATTTTGCACTGGCTACACTGATATTGCCCACTCCCATGGCAACCCCCGTGCCAGCGTCGCTGCTACCGGCGTTGCCATCCATAAACTGGGGGCGTCTGCTTACTTGGGCCGCGATTGGGTTGGTCGTCATCATCGCATTGCTGATGCTCCTCTCTGCTTTGCGCAATGCCCGACGCAGCGCTCAAGAACAAAAGTTGACGCCGATGCGCTTAACTTTGTCCAACTTGGGGAATGTTGCCACGGGGTACCTATTGCGTGGTGAAGATTCGGCAGGCATTCTCACCTTTCGATTTAGCTTAAATGGTATGGTGTTGGGACTCCCGCCTGTGGCGCGTTTAGTCTCCGACGAGTCTCCCGCGGTCACACGCCCTGGTCTACCTGGGATGCCCGCACGTCCTAGCTTTGGTGGGATACAAATGCCAAGCTTGCCACAAAGTAACGGGCACGCCAACGGGCACGCGAGCGGGCAAAACGGTGAGCAAGGGACATTTGATGATTTAGCCGATAAAGTAGATGAGGCTTCGGGTGTGGGGCGCATTCTTTCTAGTTTAATCATGACGGTCAGCTACTTCTTGCCCCCCTCCTTAGCCCGACCACTACGCACTGTTTCCATGTACATTCGGCGTGGGCAGATGGCTGCACAACGGGTAAAAATGGTGCGTCGCCAGATTGATAAACTGAATCAGAACAAAATGGGCGCGCAATTGGTACAGAACTCAGGCGAAGCCGCTAGCCAAGTGGGACGCGTGGCGACTGCAGAGAGTACGCGCGATGCAGTCGCAGGAGGGGCCAATCGCGCGGGGGGTGTTTTGGGTTCAACGGCGGCGGCGGCGTATGCAGGTGCAACGCGTACAGCAAACCGTCTCTATGACTTATCGGGGCAGGGTGGACAAAGCGGACAAGGTGGACAAGGTGCACCAAGCACAAATGGCAGCAATGGTGTGGGAGTAGCTCCTGGCGCGCGCCAATGGATTTACCTGCCACCGATTAACCCTGGCGAGACTGTGACGATTGATGTGATGGTGGGGGCGCGCACGCGTGCCAATGGCGACGCACACCAAGCCTTCCGCATTCTCTCGCGTGCGTTGGGCGAGGAAAACGCACAGCCGGTGATCGAGGAAGGTAGCTTGAAACTCTTAACTTCTTCCCGTTGGCCCGCAATCTTGCGCCTAATCTTGACGGCTGTCTTTGTGCTAATCGCTGGAATAGCTGTTTGGTGGTTGGCTGGACTACTTTTTTAACTGTTTTAGAAGCTTTAAATGCAAATTTGTAGCAATTTCGTAATGATACAGAATAGTATACAAGCTTCTCCTCTAATATTTAGGGTAAGTAGGATATAATTGGATATACAACTCCCTATGAACAGCGTGTAGGGGCTTCTATTCTTCTTTTCGCAATCTCTACTAACTTCATATTTGATTTCAGGCTCATACACTAGTAAGTCGCACCAATGAGTGCCCCAATAAGTAGATGGTATTGACCAAATCAACATGCTTAAAAAAGTTCGATTTGTTCAATTGTTTGTTGATGCTTGTGAAATGGTGTGTTGAAGCCGGATTCGTGTTGGTTTTTGAGGACAGACGGTAAATCGTAGCAATGGCACAACGTGACCAACTAGAAGTGGTCTCCCCCCAGGGAGACCTGCTCTTTTTTGATTTAGATGAACGCGATGGCGTTACCAACGTCGGTCGTCACCCGTCGAATGACGTGGTGTTGGCTGGGCAAGGTATTGCTGATTTCCACTTTGTCATTGACCATCGCTCGCGCCCGTACCAAGTTTCGGTCATCAGCCCTGGCGCGCAAGTTACGGTCAATAACCAGCAGTTGGGGACTGACGGTACTTCTCCGCTGCAAGCGTGGGACTCCATTCTGCTGGATGGTTTTACCATAATTTTGGTTGAGGGGAGTGGGAATGGAAATGGGGCTGGAGCCTCTGCCTCTCTGCCTACCCCAACCGTGCCGCAATCGCAGCTTTCACCTCCGCTGCCCAACCCGACGGCTCCCTTGCTCACGCCGCCACAAAATTTGCCCCCTCCAACTGGGCCAGTGGTTCAGCCCACAGCCGCACCTGTTGCGCCATTTGTGAGCGCACCGCTGCCTGCATCGGTTGGGGCGGGAGCTCCTGTTGTCCCTGTCACTCCGCCTTTTGTTACGCCCGCTGGACAAGCTGCAACAGGTGGCGCGACGGTTGGGGTTTTCAACGCGCCTGCTGTGGCTCCACAGCCGACGAGTAGCCCACCGGTTATTCTGCCCAATGGGGGCGCGCCAGTTGAATCAAACGGTACAGAGTCTGTTCATGCTCCCGTGCAACCACTGAGTGATATTGTCGATGAGCTATTGGTCATCGACATCTCGGCGCGCGAAGTCATTGTTGATGTGGAGGGGAGTGCCAGTTGGCAATTGAACGTTGCCAATGGCGGTGGGTTGGTCGCGCGTTTTGATATTCATGTTGAAGGTTGGATTGATGGCAGTTGGGTCACGGTTGAGCCAGGTGCGGTGAATCTCTTTGAAGGGGCACGCGCATCGATTTCTGTCGACATTACGCCGCCACGCCTGCCCACCAGTCGCGCAGGGATTCATCAACTGGCCGTGGTGGTCACGTCGCCCAATTATCCGGGGCATCGTGCTCAACGGGCGATTACGCTGGTCATCAACCCCTTCTATGAGTTTCATGTTGGCGAAGTAAACCCGCGCCAGCAGTCGGTGAGCTACTTCCGACGCACGGCTCAACTGCGCTTACCCGTGCAAAATCGAGGCAACAGCGTCATGTCCTTCCGTGTGGAAGGCGTGGATGACGAGAATCTCATTACCTTTGAGATGGACTCGCCCACAGAGGGGACACGCTTGGTGCGCCAAGTGGAGTTTTCCCTGGAACCAAGCCAGACCATGACGGTGCCCATTTCCGCAACCCCGCGCAATCATCAATTTATTGGCGCGGGTGGGCATCAACATTCATTGACACTAACAACGACAATTTTGTCACAGCAACCTGCAACGCGGTCAGTTTTGGCTCAAGTACGCAATCGTCCAGTGGTCGGCCCCTGGATCATGACGGCGTTGT
>JBBQIG010000100.1:0-11609 GCA_038324715.1 Anaerolineae bacterium
AATATCGGCTGCCTCTTGTTCTTCGCTACTGGGAAGATTATAGCTATGAGGAAATTGCCACGACGATGGAAATTACCGTGGCGGCAGTGAAGAGCCGGCTCTTTCGCGCACGCCAGCAAATTGCCAAGCTCTATGCGGAACGAGAGGCGGCGACAACACCACCTGGTGCGGGAGCGGACGCTAAGCGTGATGCAAAGGCAAAGAAATCGGCGCAGGGTGTTGGGTTGCCAGCACGGATGTTGACTGCGTTGGCACAGGTTTAGGTGGAGCCAGGAGTGTAGATATGAGAGAAAATTTGGCACGGGAGGTGGTTATGGATCAAACCGCTGAAACACCAATGACCTTTGACCCAGAAGATTTCGACACAGATAAGTTTGTTGAAGCTGGCGAATCGTTGGGATCATTGGATGGAGTGGATCGATTGGATTGGCTGATGTCTTTGGCGCTCGACGATGAGTTGGATGCGCACGAGGCCTCGCAGTTAGATCTGATGCTTGCACAAGAGCCGCGCTATCTTGAACGATGGGACGCGTGGCAAGCGGTGGATGGCACATTGCATCAATTGCCTTGTGTGCTGCCACCTATGGATTTTGCTGCCAAGTTTGAGGCGCGACTTGCTATTCGGGAGCGGCAACGACGTTTGCGTACCGGGGTAATGTTTGCTCTGGTGGCAATTGCGTTATGGGGTAGCGCACTTGGCGGCACCATCATGTTGGGTGCGCTGGTGTGGACGAATCAGGGCGTATGGTTGAGTGGGTTTGTTCACAACATGGCCTACTGGTGGTCGGCGTTGGGGCAGTTTGCACAGGCGTTTGGCAGTGCGGCTCTGGCACTGTGGTCTGCTCCTCAGACGCGTACTGTCTTGCTTTGTTATATTGTGGCTGCGGTGGGTATTTTAGCGACCTGGTTTGTCTTTTTGCGGCAGTCGGTGCGTATGTCGCCTGCGGTTGAAGCCTAGCTCTACACTTTGAATTGTACCGGTTGAAACCCACGCTTGTGGGAACCTTTTGATTAAAAACTGCAAGCTGTATTGGCCAGAGGTAAGGTGAAATTATGCTAACAAAAGATGTATCTAGGCGGCTGAGTGCAGTGCTCGCGGCGCTGATAGTTGCGATGCTTCTGGCTACACCTGTAGCTGCCGCAGAACCCCATGAAACCATCTTTACTGAAAATGATGGCGCATGGATACCTGTGCAAGGGACACGCCAGGTCTTTAGTGATGACTTGACGGTGGAGAGTGGGCAGGTCATTGACGAAGATGTTTTTGTCTATAGTGGCGATGTAGATCTTGAAGAGAATAGCCGTATCACTGGCGATCTTGTGGTCTTGAGCGGTAATGTCGAGATCGAAGAGGGAGCGGTGGTGGAAGGCGATGTAACTGCCTACAGCGGCAACGTCAGTCTGGCCGGTGAAATCGGCGGCGATCTTGCCAGCATGAGCGGCAATGTGGATCTTGAATCAACCGCACGGGTCGCTGGTGACATCAGCGTGGTGAGTGGCAGTATTGACCGCGCGGAGAGTGCCGTGGTTGGTGGAAATGTTATGCGGGGCCCCTCGTTCCGTTTTCCGGGCCGACCCTCCTCCCCAGATGCTCCGCCAAATCCACCAGGGGTCAGCTTTGGTTCGTCTGCTCCTAGCTTCTTTGAGGGTGTAGTCGGCTTTATTGGGCGCATCTTTATGGCTGCGTTGTTGACTGCTTTTGCAATGCTGCTCGTGGGTGGACTCTTCTACCTGCGCCCGCAGTTGATTGCTGACACCCGCAAGCGTCTCAACGAGCAACTGGCCTTGAGCGCGGTGATTGGCGTGCTGGCAAACTTCACGTTGCTTATCTTGGGCGGACTGTTGGCTGTGACCATCTGTCTGTTGCCGTTGGCACTTTTGCCCATGTTGGCTTTGTTGGCGGTGAATGTGGTTGGTTGGGCGGTTGCTTCACAGATTGTTGGTGAGCGGATCAGTTCCGCAGTCAAGCAAGAAGTGCAACCCATTTTGACGATCTTGATTGGGGCTTTGTTTCTGACTGGAATCAGCGCACTGTTATGGGCAATCGGCGGGTTTTTGCGCCCATTGGCATTTATCTTTGTGCTTGTTGTTTCATCGTTGGGGACAGGTGCCGTGTTAGTTCCCTGGATCAATCGACGACGAAATAGTGATGGAACAGAGGGTGGAAGCACTGTTGACGTGCCGCCTACACCACCTACGCCATCTGGTGGGCCAGTTGGCCCTGTGTCACCTGACAATGAGTTTGTGGATACAGATGTGGCTGCGCCAATTGATTACCTTACAGCAGAGGAAATCAATGTGGCAAGAGAGCAACCACCAACGGAGGAAAGTCAGATGACAACAGGAAAGAAGTCAGATCGGCGTGCATCAACTTCGCCATCAACAGTGGACAATGCGGCTGAACAAGATATCGATGCACCGATTGATTATGTGACCGCTGAAGAAATTAATGCACCTGAAAAGAAGCCATCCGCAAGCTCGGGGCAGAGTACATCAGGGAGCGCCCCGAATCCTCGCACGTCTAGCACGTCTAGCACTTCTGCGAACACCCCGACTGAGGGCGATGTGATTGAACAAGACGTTTCGGAGCCGCTTGATTATGTGACAGCGCAGGAAATCAATACAACTGACGCGCTATCCGAAGGTGACGACTTTTTGCAAATTAAGGGGATTGGCCCTGCCTATGCTCGTCGCTTGAAGGAAGCTGGATATATGACCTTTGCCCAACTTGGCGCGGCGTCACCGGAAGAAGTCGCTGCGGCTATAGGGTGGCCCGCGGATCGTGTGCGACGGACTGAAGTGGTCGATCAAGCACAAATGTTGGCTCGACAGAGCTGATTGCGGTAGTGCTTCGTGAGATTGAGAACCTTGTGATGGCGGTTTATGTGAAGTGTGGGGTATGGAATAGAGAGAACCTTCCTTGAAGCTGGGAGCTCCAGGGAAGGGGTATTCTTGAATAGCGTGTTCTATCTGAATAAGAGAAGACTGCCGAGACAATCAAATGTCTCGGCAGTCTTTGTATTGTAATGAGAGTAGAATTTTAGGCGGTACTGTGGGCAGTGGCTAGTTCAGTCTGTATGGCATCTAGTTCTTTGGCTAATTCTGGCTCATGCTCTAGCCCTTGGCGGCGCAGGCGATAGCGGCGGTGGGCATATTCAGCCAGCATTTGGCGTCGGGTCGCGACTGGCAGGGGCTTGGTGCGAGCAGGCCGGTGCCATTGACCGATGAGTTGACCGAATTCTTCGTTGCTGAGTAGGCGACCAATTTCAGGCGCAAGCTCCGCATGGATAATGTTGCGCTCCTGTTGCCAAGAGAGGCCGATGGCAAGCAAGGTAATTGCTAGACCTGCCCCAGCAACGACCAGGCTTATGCCAATGGAAGCAACATTGACGGAGGCAAGGCTTGCGCCGAGATTATGCAGAGCATGAGCAAAGATGCCCGCGGCCAACCCAACAGCAAACCAGAGCTGTCGGGAGAGGAAAGACTTTTTGTACCGGGCGATGCCCAGGCCAATCCCGATTAAGCTGGTGTAGAAGGCATGATTGAGACCAAAGACGATAGCGCGCAGATAGATGATAAAGGAGAGTGAGCCAAAACCGCCTTCCATATAGGATCCGATGAAATAGAGGAAGTTTTCGGTCATGGCAAAACCAAAGCCAACCAGTGCCCCATAGATAATGCCATCAAGCACACCATCGAACTCTTGGCGTCGCCACCAGAAGATGGCAAAGAGTGCTGCACCTTTTGCTAGTTCCTCTACAATGGGTGCAACGATGGAACCAGAGACGACCTCGCCTTGCAGTGAGCCGGGAACTGCAACGAACGGTTCACCAATCAGGATTTCGGCAATAAGGCTGATCACGATGGCGGGAATTGCTCCCCAGATGAAGGCCACAGTCGCTAGCCAGCGTGGTTCACGCTCATAGCGGTCTGCCCAGTAGAAGAGCATGACATAGAGGAAAGTAGGCACAATGGCGGCAAAGAGGCTGATAAAGAAGGCTATCAACATGGATGGCGTCGTTTCTGCTGGATTGCGGCACGAGTTGGACTGTATGTTGGGTGAATTTTGCCTGGAGAGAGCATAGGCTGCAAATTGTCATTGTACAAGAAGGGGAGTCATGCTATAAGCGCACGGCTCCCCTTCTTTTTGTTACACCTGCAAGGTCAGTTGGTAATGGTAGACGATGCTTCTGGTGTGAGCGTTGTTGTCAACGCTTCGCTTGCATCTATTGAAGCTTCTTCTGTAGTTTCTTCTGTGGTAACGACGTCTGTTGCTGTAACTTCTTCTATTGTCGTAATTTCTTCGGTTGCCGTAATTTCTTCTGTGGCTTGAACTGACGTCGCAGGTTCAGCAGCGGCCTCATCCGTGATAGTTGTGGTCTCTGTTACCACGGGCAATGTGTTTACTGCGGGATCATTTTCGGGTGCGCTTGCGGGTGCATTGGCATCCGGTGCAGCTTCTGGCTGCACATGGAAGTCAGCGCGTTGTTTGTTGACAAACTCGTCCCCGGTGAATGCTGCCAGCCGCACATAAAATTCTGAGTCGGATGATTTGAGGTAGTAGGTGTCTGTCTCTTCGTCCTTTGCACCTACAACAAGGGTGGTTGTTTGTGGCTCACTCGATTCGCTTGATACTGTGTCTGTCGTTACGCCCGTGGCGGTATCTGCCGTGGTCGCGGTGCTGGTAACGATGATGGTGGCGAGTGGCGTGGCGAGACCATAATCTGGCGACTCGCTCTTGCCTAATACCGTATGGAGATTTAGCGTGGCGATGCGGTCGATCAAGGTCGAGATGTTGGCAGACGCGATTGGTTCATCGGCCCCAGCGTCCGCCAACGTCCACTCCTCGCCATTGCGAACAAAGGTGAATGTGCCATTGGCATTTTGCAAGGTAACACTATTGATCTCGTCTTTCTGCACCTGGTGGTAAGTGACATCGATCCAGGTGGTGGCTAGTGTGTCCATTTCCCAAGTGGCGACTTCATTGGTCAAATAGGTGGCATCTTCGCCTGCTGCACGCACATGGGTGGCTGATGCCCCGGTAGATGAACCCAAGTAGAGGGTTTGCTCACCGCCGGCAGTGCTCACTGTTATTTTGCGCAGAAAGTCGTCGTCCGCCACTTGGAGGCGGCTATGGCTATTAGAGGTGCGCGTGACTAAGCGGTCTGTGTTGATGTTGAGCAACTTGGTCAGTGTTTGGCTGATTTTTTCTGCATTGGCTGGATAGCCGTCGGTATTGGCTAATGCCCAACCGTCTGCGTTCTGGGTAAAGCTCACGCTGCGGTTGTTGTCATCCGTGATGGTGATGGCAGTGACCGCGTCGGCGGTGATTCCTGCCAACAGTGCTCCGCCGCCGGTCATCGTGCTGGCGCGCGGCCAAAAGACAAAAGCCACAATGGCGATTTGAACCAATAGCACACCCAGCAGAATGATGTTGGTGCGTGTAATGGGACTGCGCGCCTCTGCTGACGAGAGGGCGCTTGGTGCGTTAGAGACGCTCAAGGGAGACCTCCTGATCGATGTTGTCATAGGGATTGGGCGTTAGCTCCATCGGACGCTCGGCACGCCGACGTGAAGTCCACCAAAGGCCGATCACGACTAGAGCAAGGAGAGCAAAGCCATAGTTGCTAAACTCCCAGATACTCTGCTCGTCTGGTGCCAGGGGCTGAAGTACCCGTGATGACGAGCCACGCGAGCGAATTGTGAGCAGGTCTAGGTCTTCTACCGACCAATCAACCGCATTTTGAACAAACTGAAGACTGTTGAGGTAGCGGTCTGCGGCAAGCTGTGACGAGATGGTGAAGACGGTATCGTTGATAAAATCACCGGAACCAATCACAACCAGGCGAGCGGAAGCCGGTGATTGCTCGATTGTGCCTGTGGAAGGCGCAGCCGGTGCTGCGTCTGGTGCCGCATCTGGAGCAGTGTCGGTCTGGGCGGATTGCGTTGTTAACGGCGACTCTTTATCTGCAAAGTAGCTTGTGAAAGAACCAATCACCGATACAGCTAGAGGCTGCGAAGCTCGTTCTGCCGCTGGCTGGAAGCCGTATTCTGGATAGATTTCCATGTCAGGCTGGATATTGGTGTCGGAACTAGTCCAAGCATCAGCGGTCGAATGGAGCAGTGTTGTCACCTCGCGCTCGCTGTTGGCGGTTTCGTTTACAGTGATGGGCGAAACCCAGTTGAGCGTGACGGCTGGTAGGTTGGCGATCATGGCGTTGCCCGAAGTCATGCCATCGGAGCGCACATCGACAAAGTAGGGATAGTTGATGGATTGAAGTTCCTGTACCGCAAAGCCACCGACATCGCGACTGACCGCGATGGGGAAGGGTTCGTTTTGTGGATCCAAGACCAGCGAATTTTCCACCTCAACGCCATAATGGGCCAACATCTCTTGCAGACCATCGGTGATGGGGGCAACGGCGAGCAAGCCGGTCATGGGATCGACTGTGACGCGATAGCTGCTTCCTGCCACAATCACGGCTCCCCCACGCATGAGGAATTGGTCGATGCCATAGCGCTGGGTATCGGTCATTCCTTGTGGTGCGACTACGAGCAGCACGTCAATATCAGGGGGCACTTGACCCTCTGCCAAGTCCACTTCACGGACTTCATAATCCTGGCTCAACTGCTGGAAGAGGGTATCCCAGGTGGAGAAAGGCGGCTGTTGGGTCTGTCCAAATTGAGCCATCATTGGGTCGGGACCAATGACAGGTCGCCAAACACCAACGACTTGCAGGAACCCTGATGCAGAGCGCTTGAGTGCTTGTTCAAGCCCTTGACGAATGGTTGCTTCGTTTAAGTCGCCTGATGGATAGATGATTTGGGTCTCGTCGCCCACTTGCAAGAGCATGTGCAGATAGTAGGTGCTATCCTCAAAGAGCGACGCAGAAAAGGGCTGAATGTTATAGCCATCCAAAAGCGCGTCTCTGCCGAGTGGCGCATTTGGGTCGTCGGGATTGAGCGTTTCAAAGGTGAAATTGCCATTCGATGAAAGTGCAATCTCTTCCGCCACCTGTTGAATGACGCTGGGCGCTTCGGCTAATTCAACCGGTAGCGTCTCTGGCGTCATGACCAGGGTTAGCTTTGCTGGTGCAGGCAAGGCGGCTAGGATTGAATCGACATTTTGAAAGCCAAAAACGGTTCTCTTGATGGCGCGCGTTAGATCATATTCGAGGTTGCGCAGTTTGACGTCCATCTGCCCATCGCGAAAGGTTTCCACTTCGATCAAGTCACTGAAGTTGATGACCTCGTTTTGATCGCCGTAGCGTATGAGAATGTCGAAATAAGCATTGACGACAGCCTCTTCATAGCGTCCGGCTATCTGGAAAGGGGTGGGGCGGATACCGTAGGTTTGGTTGGCTTCGGCTTCTAACTCTGGATTGAGAGCAGGGTCGATAATTTGCAGATCGACTTGCCCTCCACCTGCAACTTCATATTCGCGCAGCATGTCGCTGATTCTTGGCACTAGTGGCGCAAGGAGTGGGTGGGTGCGCTCGCTGAAATAGGCGCGGATGAGCAGAGGCTCTTGCAGATTTTGAAGCAGGTCGCGCGTGACGCCCGAAAGCGAATATTCTCGCTGTTGGGTCAGGTCGGCACGCATGGCAGAGAGTGGATAGAGCCAGACATTGAGCAGCACAAGGTTGATTGCCAGGAGACTTACACCGAGGCTGGCATTGCGGCGATAACCAGCAGTGCGTGTGCCAAGACTCCAACGGTTTGCGTCCAGAGAAAAGACGTTGAGGGCTAGGAAAAGCACTGTGATGGAAAGATAGTAGACTAGGTCACGCAGGTCAATGACGCCGCGCTCAATGCTTTCAAAGCGACTGCCTGTGGCAAGCGCACGTAAGATCCTACCCACAGTCTCGCCAGCAAACTCGGTGATACCGCTGGTACCGATTAAGTAGAGTATGCCACCGGAGACGACCGTGAGAATGAGCGCTACGATCTCGTTGCGCGTGCGCGACGAGATGAAAAGCCCAAGCGCGGCATAGGCTGAGGCCATAAGCAGGGCGGCGAGATAGCCACCGATGACAGGGCCCCAATCGAGATTGCCCAACATGCTCACGGTGATTGGCAGTGAGATGGTGAGTAGCAGTGTCAAGCCGACAAGCGCCAAGACTGCCAGAAATTTACCTACTACGAGTTGCCAATAGGGAACGGGCAGGGTTAGCAAAATTTCTAGGGTGCCAGATTGTGCCTCCTGGCTCCACTGGCGCATGGTTAAGGCGGCGACCAGAAAGATCAATAGCAGTGGCATCCAGCGGAAAAGGGGCCGAACATCGGCAATGCCACGAGCGAAAAAGGTGTCTAGCCAAAAAAAGGTGAACAACGTGGCAGCTAGGAATACCCCAATGAAAATGAGGGCCATTGGGGAACCAAAGTAGCCATTTAGCTCTTTGCGAGTAATTGCGAGAATTTGTTTCATCGGTGTTGCTCCATATGCGCGATTTTGTTATACGTTGCGCGGCTCCGTTGTGGCTGCTCAACTATGCGCTGGTAACGAGGTTGTTGAATACGCTTTCCAGGGTCCTGGCATCACGACGTAGCTCGCGCACAGGCCAAGATTTGGTGCGCGCTAGGTCGTAAATTGATGGGCATAGATCGGCCTGTTGGGTGCCGAGGATGCGATAGGCGGGATAGCCATCGAGCGAACGGATGGATTCTAGCCCGCGCACGCCTGCAAGCTTGGCAAGATCATTTTCCATCTCAGGCACTTTGTCTTGCAAGACTAATATTGCATCGGCGGATGAGGCTAATTCGGAAAGACGGGCGTCTGCCCTGATTTCGCCATTTAGCACAATGATTGCACGGTCACACAAGGCTTCTACTTCCGACAAAATGTGGGTGGAGAAGAGAATTGTGCTGTGGCGGGCAAGGCGCTGAATCAGACGGCGAATATCCAGGATTTGGGTTGGGTCAAGGCCAATTGTGGGTTCATCTAGGATCAGTAGTTTGGGACGGTGGAGGATGGCCTGAGCAAGCCCCACACGTTGTCGGAAGCCTTTGCTCAATTCACCAATCGGTCGCGTAAGATGATTGGCGAGATTGGTGGCATAGACTGCTTCGGAAATGCGCTCAGTCTGCTCATCTTCCGGAATTTCGCGCAAGTCGGCCATCAAACGCAGATAGCGCTGAATGGTCAACTCTGGATAGAGAGGGGCGCTTTCGGGTAGGTAGCCTAGACGCTGCTGGGCTGCACGGGTTTGCGTGAGCACATCGAGACCGTCAATGTGAACTTCGCCGCTATCAGGCTGAAGATAACCCGTGAGTATTTTAATGGTCGTGGTTTTGCCCGCACCATTTGGCCCCAAGAGGCCGACAATTTCGCCCTCTTGAATGTTAAAAGAGACGCCACGCAGGGCTTGGACTGTGCCGTAGGTTTTGGTTAGGTTTTGTACTTCGATCATAACTTTCCCCTTTTACATCATATTATGACGGTCACACGCGCAGCGTTCTTCCCATTTTTAGCTACAGGATAGTCACATCTGCCGGGTGAACCAACATCAAATTGTATCTAAATGAAAGAAAGCTTCCAAACGGTGGGATGCCAATGCGTCACATTGACCCCGGATTTGCCAATTCATTGAGGTCTGATATGTATATCTTGGATTCTTATGTGCAACATGTTGCCGTGCGATAAGTTGATGCCAGAGGAGATGATCGCGCTAAAACGTAAGCAGAAGATTAACAGTTTGGCAGCAAGATAAGAATTTGCTTAGAAATTGCAGATGCTGCCATTTATTGAGCTGTAAATGAGGGTAATCTAGGGTTCTGTGGGTGCCGCGGCAGTGTCACCTTTGAGGGGACGATAGCGGACAGGCCAGATCACTGGCATCGCATCAGCTGGCTGATTGGGGTAAGTGTATTGCAGATAGAGGATTTGGCTCTCTTGCCATTGATGCCATAGGAGAGGTGGTTGTGTGGCTGATTCTGTGGTGTGGCTGGTGGATGCAAAGATGACGCGCCCGCTGGTTACCTCGTCGTCAAAGCGTTCTAAGGCATTGATGAGATCGCTTCCGGAGAGCGACGGTGCTTCACTGATGGCATTTGCCAGCAGAACCAGGGCATCATAGGAGGCAAAAGCGTAGGCCTCAGGCCATCGACCCATATATTGATCATACTTGATGACAAACTCTTGGCCGCGTGTGGTGAGCGTGGAATGCCATGGCCCGTGGCGGGCAACGATTGTATTCGTGCCGTCGGGAATGTCTGCCCAAAATTCTGCACTGTTGAGACCAACTTTGTTCTGGACGATCAGTGATGAACTTTGGGGGCCAATGCCCGCGGCGAGTAATTCCTTTTGGAGCAGAAGAGCAGGTTTCCCTTTTACATAGATAAAGATTGCATCGGGGAGATGTTCCTGGGCAACCAAACGGGCGATGACAGACGAGAAGTCGGTGGAAGGTAGATCGATGCGGAGTAGTTCGGTTGAAATTGTTGTTTCTATGAGGTGGTTATGCGTCGCCTCGATGATTGAAGATGCGCTATTTGTGTTATCGGCAATGATGGCGGCATTGATTTGACCGTCACTGTTATAGTCGCCTACGTCGGTTAACCATTGGGCTGGCATTTGCGCAAGCATGCTATCCGTGGGCGCAAGGCGAAAGACTTCCGGATAGCCACGGGAGGTGATTGCGTCTGAACTTGCTCCGGCAATGATGACGGGCACATTATAGCGATGGGCCACATCCATAACCGCTAGGGCAACGTCGTTGTGATAGAGGCCCACAATTCCAACTGCACAATCGAGCAGGATTAGCCGCTCGGCAAACTGGGCACCCCGTTCAGGTATACCGGCTGAATCATAGGTGATTAAGCGGATGGGGACGCCATGAATGCCCCCTTGTTTGTTGATATCGGTCACGGCTATGTTGAGCGCAGTTTGCATGGAAAAACCTGCCAAGAGCGCGCCTGGTGATGAGAGTGGCAAAATTGAGCCGATGGTGACGATGGGAGCGTCATTTAGACGGGTCGAGGCACAAGTGACCTGCTGTGGCGGAGTGGCTGCTTGGGTGATGGGGGGGGGAGGGACTTGCTCACTACTCGTTTGTGGAGTTGTTTGAACAACGGCTAGTGGTTCCGAAATTTGTAAGGGAGTTGATGGATTTACTGAAGTGCTAGAACAACTAGTGATCCATAAGCATGTTATAAAAAGCAGTAGGACGCGACAGCTTTGTGGACCTTGCACTTCTGGCTCCGATAGTAGATATGGTTAAATTCGTAGCGACGATTTCGGGGAGAAAAGGAACAACTAGGTTTGAGATATGTGTATTAGGTGGCAATTCCAGATGCCGCCTAACTGCGAGTATACACCGGAGGTATAGAGCCGTCAAGCAATATTCAAGCGTTTATGGGAGCTGACGGCTTGTGGTGGGAAAAAGATAGCGTTCTACACCACGGTGAGAACGCTAGTGTAGAACGCTATGGAGGCGGAGAGGGAGGGAATTGAACCCTCGAGGGCGTTAACCCTACTCGTTTTCGAGACGAGCGCACTCGGCCGGACTATGCGACCTCTCCCCAAAAAACTCTTGTGCTAGACCTGCGCGTTTCACGCCCGTTTCGTTTACTTAGATCCCGTCAAAGAATAACTCCGCACTTTGTGATAT
>JBBQIG010000101.1:0-11600 GCA_038324715.1 Anaerolineae bacterium
CGTGCGGAAATCTTCATGCACGATGACCGCGTAATGCTCAGGGGACTGGTTCTCGCCCGCGGTCAATGGAAAGATAAAGCGCCCATCGTAGCGAGTGGGCTGGGGTGGAGTTGTCTGCATTTCCTCTGTGGGTTGCGCTCGCCACGCAAAAGCGAGGGTGGCATGATTATCACCCTGGGGCGAGATATAAATGGGATTGCCATTTTGTTGTGCAGCTACCCATTGCCCCAGATCCCACAAACCTTCATCAAAGGCATAGAAAAGGTCCGGCAGATTGGCCCAGCGCACAAAATAGTTCTGCACGGTTGTCAGAGTACCCGCAATTAGGAGCAGCGCCACGACCACAGGTGCCAAGAAGCCCAGCCGCGCCGTCACCATGCGCGGGGAGTTTAGCCAACGCCAGATGAGATTTAAACCCAGCCCGCAGAAGAGCGCAACAGGCCCCGCTGCGCCCAGTACGCGATGAAAGTGAGGTGCATACTCGCTAATCATTCCCGGCACAAGCAATCCCACCAAACCAACCACAGGCAATGCCATCACAGGGCGGCGACTGTGCCAAAGCGCAAGCGCCAATCCCAAGTAGAAGGGAATTGCTTGCCATAGATTAAGCGCGGGCGCACCCGGAAGATTGCGGCGCGGGTCGAGGTCACCTGGCGAACCAAAGGGGCCAAACATCTTGGCTGTCGCCCAGAGCGCATCGCCGAGGGTGCTATCCGCGGGGCTATCGGTTTGCCCGACAATGGCGATCTGAGCAGGACGTACCAAGAGCAGATCAGGTTGCTGGAAAAAGAAGAAGGCCAATGGCAAGATACCCGCCACCGCAACAACACCAGCCAACGCTAGCCCCCCCCATTGCCGCGACCGCTGGTCAACCTTGGAACGGTCAGCCCAGAGTAGATGCAGCGCATTGATGGCGATCAGGAAGGGGATTACCCAAGCGCCTTGATACGTATACATACCCACGGCCAATGTTGCGCCCAAAGCGCCATAACTCCACCACGAAGCTGTTCGCCATGCACGCAGCAAAAGCCATGCCGCCAACGCCCAATAGAGCGGCACCATCACCGGCTCAATGCCCATGCGGCTGAAATGCAGATGCCAACGCATCACAGCCAAAGTGAGTGCTGCCAACCAGGGCAGCGCAGGTGAGATGAGATCAGGGGCACGCCGCCGCATCTCTTGGCCCAGCGCAAAGATTGCCCAGACACCCAGCACGCCGAAGATGGCAGAGGTGACACGCATGGCGGTCGGCCCTGCCTCACCCCCCAGCCAACCAGCAACGGCAAAGGTGATGGCATTGGCATAGGCGTTGAGTGGTGGGACACCAAAGTTGCCCTCGAGAAAGATCGGGCGATAGGAAGAATCATTCAAGATCCGCCAGGCTTCCAATCCCTCAAAGGATTCATCAAAATGGAAACCAGGCGGAATCGTATCGATCTGCCATAGACGCAAAAAGGCTGCTAGCAACAAAATGCCAAGCAGCGCCATTCCCTGCACCCAAAAAGAGTCTCTCCGATGTGACATAGCGCGGATTATAACAGTACAGGGACAGAGAGCTGAAAGATCGTTGTGGGGCGTGGATCTAATTTTATTAGCGCAGAATGATCAGAGAGAGGCAGAGCGCCAGAGTGCGGAATGACGCCACCAGCGGCGCAGGCGGCGAATTGTGAGCAACGTCACCAGGCGCGCCGGGCGTTGATAGAGGTAGAGGATCGCTGCCAGCAAGAGCACAACCGACCACTGTCCCAAAACCCACGCGGGAGACGCATCCACCGTCCAATGGCCCAGTGTGTTGGCAAAGAGAAGTCCCAAGCCGCGACCCGCGACCAAGGCAACCAAGAGCGTGCGGAGCCGCGTGGAGGAAAGCCCCGCCACATAAAAGATAAGATCAGGAACAGGAAAGAGAAAGAGCAGCCACCAGGTAAAGCCGGAGCGCATGCGCATCTTCTTTTCCCAAACGGCCAACTGTGTCGATGGGAAGAAGCGCTCGATTAAGGGACGACCGAAACGTCGTGCCAGCGTAATTGCCAAGCTGCCACCAATCAGCAAGCCGGTAATGCTATAGAGCGAGCCGAGGAGTGCGCCAAAGAGATAGCCACCCATCACTCCCAAGAATTGACCAGGAATCGGTGCGACCAAAATTTGCAGCGAAAAAACGCCGATATAGACCAGTGGTGACCAGGGGCCAAAGGTGAGAATCCAGGCACGCAATCCTTCAGCCTGTAACATCAAAATGGCAATGGGTTTACTCAGCCACCAGAACAAAGGTATAAGCAACAGAGCAGCACCAAGCAACAGCCAGAATTCTCGCCGCTTGAGCAACGCTAGCAGATGCATTGACCACGGTACCAGCACTTTCGGCACTTTGACGCTCATTGGTTCCATACTTCTATCTGGTTAGCAGATGATAAATAGCGTACGCAGATTACTCGGTACACTCAGTGATGCTCACACGCAATCATTAGAATCAATATTGCTCTTGAATCGGGTCTAATTCAGTCGCAATGATTGCAGTTGGATCATTATAATTGATAACACGTTCAAGCGAAATGAGTCGCGTATAGAATAGCGCTCACCACTTGTTTTGCTATGTGCAGAGATAGGGTAGATCTTCACAGGTAAAGAGACAGAAACATAAATAATCAAAGGCTAACGAGCGAAATTTGCACAGTGTAGACGAGGCCAAAGATAGCTCTAGCTCAGGCTTGCTGGTTCACCCTGCCACCGGCAGCGCGGCATGTAGCAACCCCCGGCAGAGTGTTGGATCTTGAAGATTCTCGGCAATGGCTTCGGCGATGTCGTTCATCGCTCTTTGATGCAAGGCAGCTTGGGTTGATTTCCCTTGCAGTATTGCAAGGGTTAGAGATTCGGCATGAACTTCCCAGTGCAGTCGGGGACGCAAAATGTGCGCCGCACCACTCTGCGCCTTCTCTAATTCTTGGCTGGCTTCATCCAACTGCCCCAACAAGCGATAGGCCGCGCCGCGTCCAAGATGCACCTGCACCTGAAGTTCGGCTAATCCTCCCAACTGGCAGATTCCCTCCAACAGATCAGCATAATGCAGGGTGCGCTCTGCTTCGCCACGCAAAATTCCCGCTTCGAGCAGACCTTCCAGGGCACGCACAGCATGAAAGCGCTGGTAATCATCCATTGCCACCGCAAAGGTCACTTCCAGTTCACGCACAGCCTCCAGATCACCCAAGCGCAGCCGGTCAATGGCGACGTTGGCACTCAGGCGCGGCAACCAAAAACCAACTTGTGCATTAAGCGCAATCTCTAGCCCGGTGGTATGGGCAGCCAATGCCTCCTCAGGTAGATTGAGGTCTTGGTAGATATAGCCCAAAAAGTCATAGGCCATTGATAGAAAACGGTTCAGCCCATCGGCGCGCAAGCGTGCAATTGCCTCTTGCACCAAGGTCAAACCATGGCGATAGTCACCGAGACAAGCCAACGCCCAGCCCAAGAAAGAGAGCGTAATATCTGAATTCCACGCCATGTGCGAATCATTGCTCACCTCTAGCGATGCTTCCAACACCTGGCGCGCACGCTCATAGTCGGCAGTGCCAGCCAATCCCAAGGTTGACCAGCCAACCATTTGAAGATTCTCACCTTCATAACGTTTGTTGCCAAGACGCTGGGCGAGCCACAGCGATTCTTCAAAGAGGATAATGGCTTGTTTGGGTCGTGCCGCGGCAATAAAAGATTCAGCGCGCCCATGCAATGCCTGCACCGCGACAATGTCTTCAATCCCCAAACGGCGACAGAGATCCATTGCCTCCTGGTGATAGAGGGAGGCTTGAACATTATTGCCGGCACTCCAAGCCACTGTACCCAAATGGTAGAGCACATCGGCAAGGCTATACTGATTGCCCTGGGCGCGACAGATCTCCAACGCCGCCGTAAGATACTGCGTAGCAGGATCAAGTTGATCCGCCATTCGATAGACTTGGCCTAGCGCAATCAGGGTGCTACGCTGGCGCTCTTGGTCATTGGAAGCCTGTGCCGCCTCTAGCACGCGATGCAAATCAGACGCAGCCTCCTGCATCTGCCTCCCCAAAAGCGCACGCACTTCCCCACGCCGCATATAGAGATCCAGCACTACCCCTGGCTCTACGAGGTTGGAAAAACGCAGCGTGAGACCAATAGCCCTGTCATAAAATTGCGTTGCCTCTTGCACAGCAAAGAGATCACGTGAGCAATCGGCAGCATCAATCAGGTAGAAGAGTGCCTGATCCCAGACTTGCCCCAATTCATAATGGCGTGCCAAGCTTGCACTGCGCTCGCGCTGAGTTCCGCCAGCTTCTGCCAGTGCCGCCGCTATGGTGCGATGGAGCAGCACGCGGCGCGCGCTACTCAGGTCGCCGTAAACAACCTCGCGCACCTTTTCGTGGCTAAAGTCATAGCTCTCGCCATCGCCTGTTTCGCGCAAGAGCTGGCGCTCAATCAATGCTTCCACCATCTCCAACAACGCCATACCCGTTTCGCCAGAGACGGAGGCGAGCGTGGCAAAGTCAAAGCGACGTCCCAAGACCGCAGCCGCCTCCAAGACGCGGCGCATCGGCTGTGGCAAGCGGCGCAAGCGCACACGCACCGATTCACGCAAGGCATCGGGCAGCGCCAACGTGGCATCACTGGTATCCAAGCGCTGGGCATCCACCTGCCAAATAGGGCGATCTTCGCTCAACAAACGCTGCTCAACAAACGATTGCAAGATGGAGACCAAGAAGAAAGGATTGCCATCGGTCTCGGCATGCAGCCACGGCACCAAATGCTCTGTGGCAGCGGACGAGCCAGTCAATTGATCCAGAAAAATGGTGGTATCGTCGGAAGAAAGACGTTCAAGCGAAAGCTGCATGGCTTGGGGTGTACGCAGCATGCTATCCACAAAGGCAGCAAATTCTGGGCTGGCAGCAACCTCCTCCGCACGATAGGTGCAGATTAGGAGCAGCGGCAGGTCTGTGATGTGTGAGGCCAAGTGATGTATAAATTGCCAGGTGGCATGGTCAGCCCAATGCACATCATCCACCGCCAACACCAAGCCCTGATCCCCTGCCAGCAGTTCCAAACATTGATGCAGGGCGCGCAGCCGTCGCGCTTGACGTGCGCTCACATCATCGGCAGCAGTGGGAAGATCGGGGGCAAGCTCGCGCAACTCTGGCGAGAGTGTTGCTAGCTCCGCTAAATAGACAGGAGGCAACGCCAAGAAGCGATTCACTGGCACGGTGCTCAGGGTCTGATCCAGCATATCAATCACAGGCTGATAGGGAATGGCCTGTTCTGCTTGATAGCAGTGCATGACCAGCGTCAACAGGTCTTGAGCAGAGGCATTGTCCAGCGCCTCTTGCATCAACCGGCTCTTGCCAATTCCTGGTTCGCCTTGCACCAAGACCACGCGCCCGCTGCCTCCCTGTGCCGCATGAAGCGCCTGCATAAGCTCATTAGGTTCACGCGTGAGATGTTGGGGGGCTATGGTGTGGCTTTCTTTGCGGCTGGCGTGTTGGCGGTGTTGGCAGGGCTGTTGGTGCTGCGGATTCAACGACAGACCGTCGTGCCGATTCTGGCGGATGCAGCGGCATAGAGACTCTGGTCTGGAACGTCTTAAGCTTCCTTGGAGATTGAAGTTCCAAGGAAGCGGTTGAAGAAAAGAGGGGGTGACCAACTGCGGTTATCCCCTCTTTTCTTTTATAATGGCGTATGCAATGGCATATAAGTAGTGACACATGAAAATAGATAATCTACCTGAGAGATGGCTAGGTGTTAAGATATGGGCGTTGCCCCTTACCCATGTACAGCTTGGTGCACGTCCTACCATAAAATAGACAACCAGAATGTGCACTCTGTGAAAATTTTTAGTTCATTCTTTGCCAAAAGCAGGAGCAGGAATTAAGTTGCAGAAATTGTTAACGTTTGGCTGGGATAGAACTTTTTGCGATAATTACACATCCTCACAGTTGTACAGGTTGTTTTACGTTCTGGTGCCACCCGGCAGCAGAGATTTGCCTTTAAGAGCATAAACTCGCCCTAGCTCTGTCCAGCTTCATATTTAGTTAAATTTCATCAATGGCGGGTCTCCGCCAACACGAATAGGTGACAATTATGGAATACGGCTCAGTACCCGGTGTAGATAAACCGATTTCCCGACTTGTGCAGGGGACAATCCCTTTAAGCTCCAAAAGACTCGCAGAAAGTTTTGCACTTTTGGATGGTGTCTATGAGCAAGGCGGCACAGCCTTTGACACGGCACATGGCTATGGCAATGGCGACTGTGAGCGCGTGCTGGGCCAATGGGTGCGCGAGCGAGGGGTGCAGGACAAAGTGGTGGTCATTGCCAAAGGCGCGCACCACAACCAAGATCGCCAACGCGTGACCCCCTATGACATCTCTGCCGACCTGCATGACTCTTTGGCGCGCCAAAAGCGTGAGAACTTCGACTTGTATCTGCTCCATCGTGACGACCCAAGCCTGCCTGTGGGGCCGATTGTCGAGGTGCTTAATGAGCACAAGCGCGCAGGCAAGATCAATGCCTTTGGTGGCTCCAACTGGAGTGTGGAGCGTATCAAAGAGGCCAATGCCTATGCCGCAGCCAATGGGCTGGAAGGCTTTTCCGTCAGCAGTCCAAATTTCAGCCTGGCAGTGCAAGCCCAACCACCTTGGCCCAACTGTATTAGCATTAGTGGCCCCCAAGGGGAGGCAGAGCGCGAGTGGTATCAGGCAAACCAAATGCCGCTTTTCCCCTGGTCAAGTTTGGCGGGTGGCTTCTTCAGTGGACGCTTCACGCGTGACAACGTTGGTAGCTTCACTGAATCTTTAGACAAACTTGCAGTCAGCACCTATTGCACTGAAGAGAACTTTCGTCGTTTGGATCGTGTGCAGGAATTGGCCGATGAAAGAGGAATGAGTGTGCCGCAGATTGCCACAGCCTATGTCCTTAGCGTCCCCTTGAATATCTTTGCCCTGGTGGGTTGTAACAATGCCGAAGAGTATGCTGCCAACGTAGCCGCCAGCACGCTGAAGTTGACCCCGTCAGAGATTGCTTGGCTGGAGCTGAAGAGCGAAACGCGCTAAAAACGCTTGAAAAGTTGCAAGTAATGAAGGTCATTCCGATAAATCTAGGGGCATTGCCTCATCGTAGTGATAGAAACAGTGCGCTATCGTCATTTTTTGCAAAGAAAATTACTGTTTCTTGGAAGCAAAGCGAGGAATCTCTGAGATAATTTTGCACGCAGGGAGATTCCTCGTCGCTACGCTCCTCAGAATCACACGTTCTAAACAATTTCCAAGCAAAACAAAAAGATGATCAATTGATATACCAAGCTGAAACAGTAGCCAGGTAAGAAACGAAGGGATCCCCCCATGACTGAAGTACAAACAGACCACACGTTGACCGGGATTGTTGAGGATATTCGCACCCAGTTAACCAGCATTAGTGAGTTACGTGATGCAACACTGATTCGTAGCCGCTCGCTGATTCGCTCCTGTGCAGAAAGTATCCGCGCCATTCATCGCTATGAATGGGATGAAGCGACCGAGATGTTATCGGCGGCGCGCGCAGCGGCAAATGAGATGGTCGATGCACTTGCTGACCATCCCATGCTTTATCATGCAGGATATACACAGGATGCGCTTAAAGAATTGGTGGAGGCCCATCTGCTTTTTGCCGTCGTAAGTGGCGGGCCAATGCCCGAACCGGCAGATCTACGGGTAACAGCCTCTA
Source organism: Anaerolineae bacterium (assembly GCA_038324715.1). GTDB lineage: Bacteria > Chloroflexota > Anaerolineae > Caldilineales > Caldilineaceae > QEUY01. Next base: position 7,715 of record JBBQIG010000101.1, read on the forward strand.
CTTATTTGCGTGGCATGAGCGAAGCCGCAACGGAGATGCGCCGCTTTATTCTAGACCTCATGCGCCAGGGCAAGATTACGCGTGCAGAGCCTTATCTGGAATTTATGGATGAAGTCTATAGCCTCTTGATTACTGTGGATTTTCCAGACTCGATTACCGACGGGCTTCGACGACATACCGATGTGCTGCGCACCGTCTTGGAACGAACGCGCGGGGATCTGACAATTTCATTTCGCCAAGAACAGATGCGTGTGGCATTGCGAAGTTTGGAAGCACGTTTGGGAACAGAACCAGGTACAATAGATGAGCCTGGAAATGAGTCTGGACTTGATGAGGGAGGCAAGGCGTAGCTGCCCTGGAACCGTCATATGGCGAAAGATCGTTCGCTGGTACGCGCCAGTGATATTGGCGCGTGGGCCTATTGCCGCCGAGCATGGTATCTTGCCCAGGTACGCAAAGTTGCCCATTCACGCCCCGAAGCGCTACGCCAGGGAACCCAGGCGCACACCCGTCATGGACAAAAAGTGCGCCATGCAGGACAAATGCAGCGTATTGGTAAAAGGCTGATACTCGTTGGCTTGGTCCTGGCAGGACTGTTGATACTCTGGACACTGTGGCAATGACTCTGTGGCAATTCCCCTTCCTTGGAGCTTAAGAGAGTCCACTGCAAAAAGGTCGATTTGTAACTTGGAGCGAATCTTTTATGTCAGAATAACCCACTTTAGGGGCAAAAATCATCAAATTGCAGGGAGATTTTTCCAAAAACAGCGGAATTTTTGCCTTGTTACCCCACCACTTGGGAACTGACTGAGATTCGCATCATTTTACTACCCTTTTTGCAGTAGAGTCTTAAGAGCTCCGAGGAAGGTTACAGCAGAGGAAGAAATACCTGTGGCGAGAGAATAGCTGCAAAGTTCTCTCCAAGACAAAAAAGCAAAATGGCACGTTAACAGAGTGTCCGTAGACGACTAAATTTGAAAATATTCCTGCAATGCAGGTTGAGGATAAAGATTGGGACTTTCACTGCGTAGACAAAAACCGGCAGAGACGGCGGCAAAGAGCGCAGCGCCGATTATTTTGGCTGAACGGGCCATTGCCTGCCTTCAAGATGCAACTCAGGTCGAGCCGGAAAATCTCGACCTTATTGTTGAAGAAAGAGTGACATGGCAGCCTGATTCGTGGCTGCTCCAATGTATTTGGCAAGCATTGGCAGATGGTGGAGTGGGGAAAGAGGCGTTGGAGGTTGCCCAGATGGTGGAGCCACGTGCGCCGTTGGCTCGCGCCCAGGCGCTCTATCGCCTTGCGGGGCAAAGCAGTCAGCACACCCCCCTGGTCAACCTGGTGCGCAACGAACTACAACAGGCGCGGGCTACGCTCTTTGGCCCCTGGCGTGCAGGTGAAGAGTGGCGTCAGATTGAGCGGCTCTTGCTTTGTGGAGCCAGCGCGGCCCTGATTGGCGAGGATTCGCTGGCGTTGTCATGCATCGAGCGCGCCGATCAGTGGGAACGAGTCTGGGATCGGGTGTTGATTCAACCTGAACTGCGTAGCCACTTGGCGCAGATTGTGGCGCGCGTCGGCTTGCATCCCCTCACCAGCCAACTGATCGCCCACTCCATTCGCCGTTATGAAGATTCGGGCGCACAATTTGTAAACCAAGTGGCAAGCCTGATTGCGCCACGCATCCCGCGCGAACAACTGCCGCGCAAAGTGGCACGCTTGCTGCAACGATGTGTGGACACTTTCCAGTTTGCCACCCTGACTTCACTCACAGGACGTCGCCTCGCCGCTTCGGTCTTTGGTCGCGCTGCGCTGCTGCATGAGCTATTAGAGCAGGTTACCACCATCAGCAATGTGCAAGATGCACGTCGCGATAGTGGGCTTTCTTCAGGAAGAGGGGATCCGCACTTTCTGCGCCAGGTGAAACGCCCCACCGCCAACCCGGATATTGACTTTCAGGTCTACACGCTGCAAGAAGCAATTCAAGCGATGCCCGTGCGCTCCATCCCGCGCGAGCAGCGCATTGCGCTTGCAGATCGCCTCGCCGGACTTGCGATTCGCTCTGATGGGTGGACTGCGGCAGGAGCCGCGGCCTCGTTAATGGAGTTGGGCGCGTTCAAATATGCTGTGAGCGTTGTCGATCATATTCCAACGCAAGACCCAACACGCAGCGAAGGAGTCATTGCGCTTGTGCGTGCGCTGTTGGAGGTGAATGAGCCTCAACTGGCAGATGAGCAAGCACGCAAGGCAATGGCATGGCTTAAATCCTTGAACAAACGCAACCCAGAGCGTGCCACCATCTGGGGGCTGGTCGAAGTGTATCTCGATCATCAGATGCCCGACCCTGCGCTCAAGCTCCTGGAACAACGTTATACACCGCCCACGGTAGGCGAACGCGTCCGCAAAGTCTTCCAAAACCGTCCCGATGACGACGAGCTGCGCGACAACCGGCTGCGCTTTCAGGCGCGCTTGCAACAAGGGGCAGCGTGGGACAAAGAGCTACATGCGCTCTATAACCAACTATGCCAGTGGGCACCGCAGCTGTTGGATGGCGAAATGTTGATGAGCTTTTATATGGATGGGCTGCTGCGCCCACTCTTGGCTGCGGGACGTGTCGATTTAGTGTGGGGATTGCTGCCGCAGGTACGTAATGCGCTCAATGCCAGCAACGGTGACAAGCATACTGTGCAGGTGCAGCGCGTGACCATGCTCCTCGCCAACCAAGCGGCACCCGGCATGAGTGGTGACCTGCCACCCACAGCATTCGATGAAGAAGTGACCGAAAATTCGGACGTTGAGACGCCTGCATCAGGGAATGGCAACGATGCCCAGCCAGTTGACCCGGTGCAAGCGCAAATTGAGACCCGCAATGCCCTAAGCCAATTTTTAGTGGAATTGTGGGAAAACGATGTTAAAAAGGGGTTATGGCAGACGATTCATGGCATTGAGGGCAGCTTGCCTCTGCTGCTGGCGCTCGAAGGCCCCGACGCGCTGCTCACTGTGGCGCAGATGACCCTGCGTGAAGGCAATCAGTGGGTAAAGCCCTGGCAGCCCAGAGAAAAAGATGCGGTTCCTAGGGGCGTTGCCGTGGGCTAACGCCTTTTAGAAAGTATCTTAGAAAGCAGAGTATCACCGTTCCGGTCGGCGTTTTGGCTATCTGTGCCTGCCCTCGCCCACCGGAACGTTCTCCAGCCCAAGTTGTAGTCTCTCAAAGACAACCAAATTAGCATGGACTCTCGCCATTCGCGCACACGGGCACAACATGACTCGTGGAGTTGCTTCCATGTTGCATGTTAGTGTTGCATGTTAGTGTTGCAAGTTGTTAATGCCAAAAGTTGTTATGCCAACAGGAGAAGCATCTATGTTTGATTCTTTCCAGGGCACCAAGTCGATTCGCCCCTTGCTCCTTGCTATGCTTACGGCCTTTGCATGCTGGGTGGCGTTGATACCTCTTGCACCCTCTGTGCGTGCGGCAACCTGTTCCGTACCCAGCGCAGATTATGTCACCATACAAGTGGCAGTAGATGATTCCGATTGTGACACCGTGAGCGTCGCCGCAGGTCTCTACACATCTACCGTCACCATCACCCGCAGCGTCACGCTCGCGGGCGCAGGGCAAGAGACGACCACGCTTGACGGGCAAAACAATCATCGCCCCTTGAGCATCAGTGGGACGGGCATTGAAGTCCATGTGCAAAACTTGCGCGTCATCAATGGCAATGCCACCAATGCTTCGCCGCCCATGATCAGCACCTTTGCGCTGGGTGGGGGCATGATTGTACATGATGGTGCGACGGTCTGGTTGGAAAATGTCACGCTTAACGCCAATGTAGCGCGCGCTCTGAATGCCGGCGGCGGCATGGGCGGCGGCATTGGAGTCCACGAAGCA
>JBBQIG010000102.1:0-11505 GCA_038324715.1 Anaerolineae bacterium
GCGATTGTTAATTACTTTTTGACCAATGCCCTGCTGCCCCCCTGGGCAAGCGCATTGGCTCTGGTCGGGCTGGCAACACTCTTGCGCTGGGGACGCCAGCCACGCGCTGCCGTGGTCGCGGTGGGCGCGTTGCTCTATGCCGCGGGTAATCTACTCTTTCTCCCCACGCTTTTGGCTTCAGGCTCATTCTCGACCACGCTCGCGCTGCCTGTTGTAGGTGCCGCAGAGGCATGGTTACCCTTGCTGCCCTTTCTGGCGCTGGGGATTGGCGTGGCGTCTGACCAACTATTCACAGTTTTTCACCGTGCATGGGCGATTCTGCTGCCCATGCGGCGCACCGTGGCAGTGGTCATCGCGCTGTTAGCGCTGCTGGTCGGGCGTGAGGGACTCATGCTGACTGGGCAGTTGGCACGCACCACGGGAAGCAGCCAAAGTGATACCGAATTAGCCATTGGGCAGTATCTTGCCCGTTGTCTGCGCGCTGAAGCGATGGATGATCCTTGTAGCCAGCAAGGGGACAATGCGCCGATCTTCTTTGTGCCACCCGCCACCGTCAACCATCCCGCAACTCGGTTGCTGATTGGCAATGCCCTGCAAAGTGGACAAGTGCGCGCCTTTGACCCCGGTCGCGATCTGCTGCCTTCCACCACGCCGACAGGGGATCTCTTCTATCTGGTGCCACTCAACAATCAGCCGATCATCGAACTGCTGCGTGAGCTTTACCCCGAAGCCGTTCTACGCACCGAACCTGCTGACCCATCAAGTCCTGCGTTATTCGCTGTGATTCAGATTGCTTGGGCTGATGTCATTGCCCATCAAGGGTTATCAGGGCATTATTTTGCCAGCGCAGAGCCAGCGGGTGAGCCAGTGGCGACGAGTATGGATGGATCGTTGCGCTTTGCGTGGAGTGACAATTCACCCCTCGATGCACCTTTTAGTGTGATCTGGGAAGGCTCTTTACTGGTGCCTGTTGCGGGTACCTACATCTTTGATCTGGAGGGTGCAGCCGGGCCTGATGCGCCTGTGATCAATTTGCAATTGGATGGCAATTTGGTCTTGGACAGCTCGTTGGGCTTGACCGAGAAGTTAGAGACATTGGCCCAGGGTGCCTATCAAATGGTGCTGCGCTATCGCACAAACGGGACTCCCACTGATTGGGCGTTGCGCTGGACGCCACCTGGGGGCGTGCCAGAGGCGATTCCACAGCCGCACCTCTACGCGCCTATGCTTCCCAACATCGGCTTGATCGGCACCTACTATGCGGGAACCACCTGGGAAGGCCCAACGTTGACCACACGCAAGGATATGGTGCTGGGCACTCCTGTAGATTTGCCCATGCCCTATAGCGTGCAGTGGACGGGGAAGTTGGCCGCGCCGCGTGCCGGGGAATATTTCTTTGCGGTAACTGCCAATGGGCCGGTGACGCTGCTGTTGGATGGGCGCGAGACGCTTCTGCATTCGCCTTCTGTCGAGCTAGCCACAGGCCCCGGTTATACGCAATCGAGCATTTATCTGGAGAGGGGCTGGCACAACATTGATCTGCGTTATGCCCCTGCCAGTAGTTCGGATCTGCGCATTCTTTGGCAACCTCCGGGCAGCGGGCCATTCTTATTGGGCGGGCGCAACCTAGTGCCTACGCAAGCCCCCATCACCACTGCCGATCTCCCTCTGCCACCGGCTCCAGAATTGAGTGATGTGCGCCTGGGCAATGATCAATTCGCACTCTCCCTGAATTTGGAGATGTATCAGAACACGCCATTACGTAGCTTGCCCCCAGCAAATTTGCCTTTGCTTTTGGCCGAGCAGGTGTGGACAAGCGCAAATGGCTGTGGTGTGGAGGATGGGCAATTTGCTTCCCCACGTGGGATTGCGCTGGATGCCTCAACCGAGCGCGTCTATGTGGCGGATGCGGAGAATCATCGAGTGGTGGAGTTGCGGTTGACGGATGGCACACAAGTTGCCACCTATGCCATTCCTGAATTCCAAGAGCCGGTCGATGTGGCAATTGCCCCAGATGGCACGTTGCTGGTGTTGGATGCTGCAGCCCAGAGTATCTTTCGCATTGACCGCACGACGGGTGAGGCGGCGGCACTTACTCTCGATACAAGCTTCTATCATCCACGCGGCTTTTCTGTGGATGAATTGGGCAATATTGCCGTGGCAGACACAGGCGGCGCACGTGTGGTGCTGCTCGACCCCACAGGCACGCTTTTGGCCCAATTTGGTGGACAACAGACGAGCTTGGGGACAGGGCAACCTGTGGATACACTGGCGTTGGGTACGCAATGGTGGGCAATGGCGGCAGATCATGGGCGCTTGTGGCTGCTGGATGCAATGGGAAGCATCGCCATCAGCGAGCGCACGAATACTGCGACAGGCCCGCAGATGGCTGCGTTGCCTAATGGCAGTGGCTTCTTCCTCAGCGATCCTTTCTGGCGCACTGTGCTCTACTTGGCTCCCAGTGGTGAACCGATCGGGCAGTTGGGCTATGCCGACGAATTTATTAACCCGATGGGCGTAGCTGCCTCCACAGGCGAAAATGGACTTGTCAACCTCGTCGTGGGCGACAGTGCCGCCTGTAGCGTAAGCCTCTGGCGGCTGCGCGCTGAATAGTCTCTATGTCGCACTACCTGGTTTGTTCTACCTGGTTATTCTACTAGGTTTATTCGAGCAGGAACCCCGATAACAGAGCCGTTCTAACACTATGATACAATCGCAGGATATGGGCCTACGCTAGCAAGTTAGCCCCTTGGTTTTGAAAGTAGATAATTGATGAAACAGATGTACAGGGTTGGATCGGTCTTTGGCACGATGTTAATCATGCTCATGCTGGGCGCGTGCAGCATGCAGTGGGGCAATGAGCCTGATCGTGCCGTGCGTCCAGCCGCCACCGCGACGCCGCTCCAAAGCGCCGGTAATCCTAACGGGCTGCTAAAACCCGCTCCTCTCTCCACACCGTTGGCGTCCTCCCCCCTCACGGTGACTGAGCTTTCTACCGCCGAACAGGTGGAACTGGTGGTTGCGCCCACACGTGATTTGCGTGACCTTGCCATGCGCTTTAAGCCAGAACTGGGCGAGATTCCCGTGGTCGTCAATGAGACCACTCCTGAGTACAATGTGGGGGATCGCCTAGAATTTTGGGCGCACAATATGAACTCTGTCACAGACTTCACCATCACCGCCGAGCTGATCCACAAGACAGATGTGGCGTACGCTTGGGTCGAGGTGGATCAACCTGTGGATGAAGAGGGTATCATTGAATCTATTGATAATTTTACCCGCCAGAGCTATCCCGCAGAGAAAGCCTTCTTTGGCAGTGAGTGGAACCCCGGTGTGGATAACGACCCGCGGCTGCATATCCTGCACGTTACCAATATTGGCAGTGGCATTGCTGGCTATTATTCCAGTGGCGACGAATATAGCCAATTAGCGAACCCACGCTCGAATGAAAAAGAGATGTTCTACGTAAACCTGGGGTGGCTGAACAATTCGCAAAGCTATCTCTATTATGAGACCGTGTTGGCACATGAGTTCCAACACATGATCCACTGGTCTAAAGATCGCAATGAATCGACCTGGGTCAATGAAGGGTTGAGCGAGTATGCCCAAGAAGTGGCTGGCTATGAGCCAAACTTGAGCTTCGCCCATGATTTTGCCGAGGTGCCGGACACGCAGTTAAACACCTGGTCGCCCACTTCCAGCAGCAACAGTACGCACTATGGCAGTGCCTATCTCTTCATTTCCTATTTTGCCCAACGCTTTGGCCCTGAACTAACGCGCGCATTGGTGGCGCATCCAGCCAATGGCCCTGGCGGCTTTAATGCGGTCTTGGCAGGGGCGGGTTCGGACCTGACCTTTAACGACATCTATGCAGATTGGGTGGTTGCCAACTATGCGGATGATCCCTTTGCCTTGGGGCAAGAGGGGATTTATGGCTATAACAACTTGGATCAAGCCCCACCTCGGCTTGATGAGCGCTATGATGACTATCCAACTGTGCTGCGCGAGACCACAGTTGCCAATTACGGTACCGACTATCTGCTCTTAGAAGGTGAAGGCGACCTCGACTTTCATTTCCACGGCAACACCGAGACGAGATTAGCTGCCCTCGAACCTGCCAGTGGGCGCTATCTTTGGTGGAGCAACCGTGGTGATGACTTTAATACACGCTTGACGCGGCAATTTGATCTACGCACTGTTGCCCCCGGCACACCTGTGGAGATGAGTGCTGCGCTCTGGTGGGAGATTGAAGAGGATTATGATTTTGCCTATGTCAGCGCCAGCCGTGACGGACGCACCTGGACAATTTTGCCTGGTGATTCGACTGTGCTGGACGAGGGGGGTAGCGCCTTTGGTCCTGGCTACACAGGCATCAGTGAAGGCTGGCGCACAGAACATTTCGATCTCTCCCAATTTGCGGGCGAAGAAATTTTTGTACGCTTTGAATATGTAGCTGACGACGCCGTTAATTTGAGCGGGCTTTTTGTGGATGACATCGCCATTCCCGCCATCGGCTACGCCAGCGATTTTGAGCAGGGCGCAGATGGTTGGGAGAGTGAGGGGTGGCTCCTGACCGACAATCAACTCCGCCAAGAGTGGATCGTCCAACTGTTGACATTGGATGAGAATCGCTTGATGGGGGTAGAAGCCATACCTGTAGACGACCAGGGGCGCTTCTCGCTGCATATTCCAGGGCTGGGGGATGGTAATACGGCTGTCATTGCCATCAGCGGTGCCGCACCTGTGACCACAGAACCGGCAGTCTATGAATACTGGATCGACGGGCCATAAGTAGTGCCGAACTTTTTACTTTGCTTTTTACTTTCGCTGGGGCGCTTTAGCCCACGGCACTTAGGATTATCAATCGCCACAAGTTGGGAGTTGTGTGGATGAAGCATCAAACCATTGCTGTGTTGGATTATGGCAGCCAGTATAGCCAGTTGATTTGTAGACGCGTGCGTGAGGCAAAGGTCTATGCCGAGTTGATCCCTTGGGATATGGCGGAGACCGTCCTCCCCAAACTCAAGCCCCAGGGCATCATTTTGTCGGGGAGCCACAACAGCGTCTATGCACCGGACGCACCCACATTGCCCCAAGCGGTGTTGGATGCGGGTGTGCCTGTTTTGGGTATTTGCTACGGGCTGCAACTGCTGGCGCATACCCTGAATGGTGAAGTGCTTCCTGGGCTTGCGCGTGAATATGGCTCGGCAACGGTGATCATTGATGAATCGACCAACCCCCTATTTACAGGGCTACCCGATTCGTTGCAGGTGTGGATGAGCCACGGCGACCGTGTAGAACGGCTCCCCACTGGCTTCCATTCGATTGCCCACAGCAGTAATTCACCCCTGGCTGCGGTGGCGCATGAAAGTCGCCACATCTATGGCATCCAGTTTCATCCCGAAGTGGTGCATACACCCGATGGCGCGGCGCTGCTGGCAAATTTTGTGCACAATATTTGTGAGTGCGTGGGGGATTGGACACCGGGCAATTTCATTCAAGAGACCGTTGCACGCATTCAAGAGCAAGTTGGCCCGGAGGGTCATGTCATCTGTGGGCTGAGTGGGGGGGTGGACAGTGCCGTTGCCGCCACGCTGGTACATCGTGCCATCGGCGACAGGCTGACCTGTGTCTTTGTGGATCATGGATTGTTGCGCAAGGGTGAGGCCGAACAGGTGATTGAAACCTTCCGCCAACACCAGGGAATGCGCTTGGTGGCGGTAGATGCCAAAGAAGATTTTTTGGCTGATTTGGCGGGAATTGATGATCCAGAGACCAAGCGCAAGTTGATTGGCTCGCGCTTTATCCGCGTCTTTGAAGCCGAAGCGGCACGTCAGGCGGCTGAATGGGGAACTGGCACACCGGCTTTCTTGGCACAAGGTACGCTCTATCCAGATGTGATTGAATCTGCTTCCAATGATGATACCCGTCATGCCCGCACCATCAAGACCCATCACAATGTGGGTGGATTGCCTGCGGATATGACTTTTCGACTGATTGAGCCGCTGCGGATGCTCTTTAAGGATGAGGTGCGCGTTGCGGGGGAAACGATGGGGTTGCCCGAAGAGATTGTCTGGCGGCATCCTTTCCCCGGACCTGGGCTTGCCATTCGCATTATTGGCGATGTAACCTGGGAACGGCTGGAAACATTGCGCCATGCCGACGCCATCTTTCTTGAAGAACTGCGCCGCGCTGACCTCTACCGTGCCACTAGCCAGGTATTTGCCGTGTTACTGCCAGTACGTAGTGTTGGCGTGATGGGCGATGGGCGCACCTATGGCAATGCCCTGGCACTGCGTGCAGTGACCACGGATGACTTTATGACCGCCGATTGGTCGCGCTTGCCCTATGATCTATTGGCAGAGGTGAGCAGCCGCATTGTCAACGAGGTAGACGGAGTAAACCGCGTCGTTTATGATATTAGCAGCAAACCACCCGCCACCATTGAATGGGAGTGATACCGCTTCCTTGGAGCTTAAAGCTCCGAGGAAGCTTATAAATGAGTTCACCCCAAGCAGTCGCGTTCCAGTACCTGTAGTTGAAGTGAGCAGTTAAACCATGAGCCGATTCATCCAATTTGTCGTTGTTCTTGTCTTGATTCTCGCCACCTTTCCGCTCTACACGCGCTTTAAGGTGGCGGCCGCGCCTGTGCCACCAGGGGTCATGCTGGGGGGGCTGGATTTGAGCCGGATCAAAGATACAGCGGAGATTCGGCAACATATTGATCAAATTTATCAGCAACCGGTTGACGTGCGCTTTGGCGATGCACGCTTGGTTTTGCATCCCGAGGATGTAGACTTCACGGTGGATGTGGATCAGATGGTGGCTGAGGCAGGGCAATATCTTGAGGGCGCTGCCTTTTTTGATATTGCCTTGCGCGAAGCGTTCGGTTTTGAGCAACAGCAACGTGATATTCCTGTGCGCTTTATGCTCAACAACGACAAGTTGCGCGCTTGGCTGGCAGAGGTGGCAGCAGAACAGAACCATGCACCGTCCCATCCACGCTTGCTCTCTCCTTCGGCACGTTGGACGGAAGGCAGCACCGTGGATACAGGATTGCCATCGGGCTTTGTGGGCGTCTATAGCCGCGATTGGACTTGGTTGCCGGGACAACCGGGGCAAACACTTGATGTGGAAGCTAGTATCCCGCTGGTAATCAATGCGCTGACGCAGGACCATGAGCGCCTTGCTCGCTTGGCCTTGAATGAGGTGCCTGCACCGCTGCCGACAATGGATGACCTGGCACGCGAGATCAATACCTATTTGTCCAGTTTTCCTGGCTTTGGCGCTGCCTATGTGCAAGAGCTACGCACAGGTGAAGAAGCAATGGTGGATGCCGAGGTCTCTTTCTCTGGCATGTCTACCTTGAAGGTTGGGCTTGTCGCCGCCATTATGGCGCAATTGCCCAATGGGATTGCGCTGGATGACCCGGAATCTGACTTGGTGGGGCAATGGATTGATTATGCTTTGGGCGAAAGCAACAACCATGCCGCCAACCAACTCATTGCTCATTTGGGCGATGGGAGTACGGATGTGGGCGTCGGGCGCTTTACAAGTTTTATGCGTGAGCTAGGTTTCTTTAGTACCTATATGCAATCGCCCTATGATGCCCAGGTGCAGTATCCCCAACTTCCTACTCCTGGCAATCAGCGAACCGATTGGGAGACCAACCCCGATTCAAACTTGCAGACCACCGCTGCCGAAATGGGGCGCATGTTGATGGCTATTTATGAATGTAGCCTGGGGTATGGTTTGCTCATTGAAACAATGCCCGACAAAATCACCCCCGATGAGTGTTCTGCAATTCTCTTTTACATGAGCCACGATGAATTTCAAGAGCTTGTGTGGGCAGGTCTGCCCCGTCTTGATAGTGCCTGGATTGTACACAAACATGGCTTTACCTATGAGAGCCATAGTGATGTCGCCCTCGTATGGGGGCCAACCGGGCCTTATGTAATAAGCATTTTCCTCTATAGCGAGGGGTGGATGGATTGGTTTACCAGCAACAGCACCATGAAAACAGTCAGTCGCATTACCTGGAATTTCTTTGAGTTCCAACGCCAACATTTGGGCCTTGAAACCGAGGAGCCAACAATCCTCGAACCGCCCCCTGGCTATAAAAAACTTCACGATTACATCAAGGTCGCCAGCACAGGCTACCGCTAGTACAGGCTACGCTGGTAATAGACACTGCATGTAAGTTCGTGCAACCTACCCTTGTGCTGATGCCCCACAGTGTACGACTTTAATTTGCGCTCACTATAAGCTACTTCTTTCAACCCATCACTACTTCTATCAGCCCATCAGTAGAGGGTGCTTTCCCTTTTGGCAACTCCAACCATCCCATCTAACTGGCTGCACAGGCTGTTGTTGGGACTGCTCCTGGCGCTTTTTGTGGCTCTGGGCAGCCTTTATACCTGGGTAATTCCCCTCTATGATGGGCCTGATGAATATGCCCACTTTCGCTATATCAGCTATCTCGTCCAAGAAAAGCAATTGCCGCAGTTGGACGCAACCACGGCAAGCATTTCGCACCAGTTAATTCAACAGCCTCCCTTTTATTATGGATTGACAGCGCTACTTGTAGGCTGGTTGCCTGTTGATGTTGCACTTGCCAATGCACTGCCCAATCCCTATCTGGAAAAGGGGCTGAGTCACCGCGCATACCTCACATTGCCCGATGCGCCACCCCAGAGCGCATGGGCACCGCGTGGTGCGCGCCTGGTTTCGCTGCTGGGCGCAACCTTAGCCGTACTCGGCAGTTGGTTGCTGGTGCGACGTTTGTTGCCACAATTCCCGTGGGGCGCTTATGTCGTGGCGGCTCTGGTCGGCTTCAACCCACAGTTCTTGTTTAGTGCCGCGAGTATCACCAATGACACCTGGGCTACGGCATTGCCCGTTTGGGCCTTGTGGCTGGCTTTGCGTGCAGATGAATCACCGCGCCCGTGGTTGCGCTGGGCAGGTGTGGGCGCATTGGTGGGTCTGGCAGCGTTGACCAAATATAGTGCGTTGGCAGTGGTTGTGCCGCTTGCTCTTGTTGGGCTGTTGCAATATCACACACGCGGCTGGCAAGCGTGGCGCTATCCAGTGCAAATTATGGGGAGTGCTGCGTTGGGACTGAGCTTGGTGGCGGGCTGGTGGTTTGTGCGCAATGTGTGGGCCTATGGCGAAGCAATTCCCTTGATGCAAATGGTTGCGCTGCAACCGCAGATGGCTTGGTCTGCGCCATTGACTTGGCAAGACGATACCTTGTGGCGTTCTGTGCGCTGGCTTCTGCGTTCCTATTGGGGCGTCTTTGGCTATAGCATCATTGCACCTGCGGACTATCATGGCGTAGTCCAAAATATGTTGCTGGTGGCGCTGGTAGGCTATCTGGTATGGCCCGTGCGCTCCCTTTATGACCGCACACAGGGTTATGCAAAAGAATATGGAGTGGCGTTGCTGTTGGCTGCGGGCTGGTTTGGCGTGACGTTTGGCAGCTTGCTAAATTGGATGCGCGTCATGCGCTTTACCGACCAGGGACGTTTACTCTTTCCTGCTGCGCCTGCGCTGGCGATCCTCATTCTCTTGGGATGGCGGGCGTGGATGCCGCGGCGGTTAGAAATTGCGGGTGCGGCGATTGCCGTCGTCTTATTGTTGGGGATGGGCGTTTCGCAAGTCACCACCTTGCGCGCCGCTTATGCGATGCCTGTTGCGCTGGCAACCGCGCCTGTCTTCGATCGTCCAGTCGGGGCGCGCTTTGACGGTGGGATGACGCTCTTGGGCATTGATCTCCCCGAAGGGGCTGCGCTGGAGCCAGGGAAGTCGTTGCCTCTAACCCTGTTTTGGACGACCGACAGCGTTATTCCAGAGAATTACACGCTCTTTATCCATTTGGCCGATCGCGAGAATCAACTGCTCTACCATTTCGATGGCGTACCCTATGGCGGCCGTCATCCCACGCGTCAGTGGCGACCCGGCGAACGTTTTGCTGACAATTATCTGCTGACCCTAGAAGCAGAGGCGACAGAAGTCGCGTCTAAGCTAAACAGCGATGCGTTGGCTACGTTGAGCTTGGGCTTTTATCCCTATGCTAACCCCAACCAGCGCCAATCCGCGACGGCTCTGGCGACAGGTGATGCGTTGGGCGATCGGATTCTGTTGGCAACTGTTCGTATTCTTGGCGCTGCTTCTGCAAATTCTGAGCCGGATGTCTATACCTCTGCGCCTGATGCGCGTTGGCAGAAGGGCATTGAATTGGCCTCACACACCGTTGCTTTGGACGCTCAAGGGTTGCCACACCAGGTGACACTGCGCTGGCAGGCTTCGCAAAATATTCACCAGGATTACACGGTATTTGTACAGGTGCTAGATGGCAGCAATCAAGTGCTTGCCCAGGTGGATCGGCAACCGCAGCAGGGTGGTTCACCGACATCGACCTGGCGCAGGGGTGATCGCATCGTGGATCTGATCGATCTGCCCCCGGTTACCGAATCGGCTACTAGTGAAAATGACATGGGTGAAAATGATGCTGATGCAAATGATCACAGTGGATGGAGACAGGTGATTGTGGGGCTTTATGATCAAACGGGCCAAGTGCTAGAGATTGTGGAACCTGCTGTACAGGGTTACTTCATCCTGACAACAAGCAGCATCACTGAGTAACCGCATCATATCTCTGGCTAGCCTCGTTTTAGCGCAATCAACTGCACGATCTGGTCGGCATCGTCATAAAGTGCATATCGCAAGCTGGGGCCATCCTGGGGATCGCCCGCGCTGCCCACGCCAATTAGATAACGAGTGGTATTGGCAGGCTCACCTGACTCCAGGCTAAATTCTGTCGGGCCGCGAAACATACGCCACTTCTTTGAGCCGTAGACCCAAACCTCTTGAACATGGGTATGCCCGTGGAAGACGGCACGATGATTGCTGCTTTCAAGGGCTGCCAGCGCACCCCAGCGCGCCTCCTCGCTGTTATTCATACGCGGAAAGAGTGCGCGCCAGCCCATCCCTTGGTTCATATAGGTGGCTGCATTGGCCGTTGTACGCACTTTGGATGGGAGATCTGGCGTGGCGTGGGTGTAGATGACCGCACCCGATTTAATCTGCGCGGGCCAACCTGCGACCCATGTGGACAGTTCAGTTGACAAACGTCGCATGGTGCTGACTTCCCAATTGCCAAATGTGCAACTGATCTCACGCGCACGTAACGCAGCAAAAAGCGCCGGATCATCGCCTGCATCTCCCAGGTAGATAAGCCGATCTGCATTCTTGCGTTGAGAGTCTGTTATGACAGCTTGAAGACCTGACAGCGAATTATGAAGATCTGAAAATATGGCAATACGCATGATGTAAGGATTTTTTTGTAAAAATGATAGAAGTCGTAAGTTTTAACAGGGAATTGACAGGAAAATTTGGGACAACCTATGTTATTATTGCAATTGGCAGCGGCATCCAAGAATCATTGCACCTATTCCGCTGCCCTTATATAGCTATTATTACCTCCCTCCATACCAAAATGTCTGT
>JBBQIG010000103.1:0-11439 GCA_038324715.1 Anaerolineae bacterium
AACACATTTACCGCAAACTCGCAGTCGATTTTCGTAGTTACTTAAGGAGGAAAGTCGTGATGTATCGCAAATTAATTGTCATTGCAGCCATTGCCGTCGTGTTGCTCTTCGCATTTGTGGCTTGCCAGCCGGTCATAGTGCCAGCTACACAGACAGAAGCGGATGTTCCTGTCGCCACAGAAGAGGCAGTAGCAGAAGCCACAGAGGAGGTGGCAGAAGAAAGTGAAGAAGAGGGCCATACACATGAAGCAGGGGAAGAGGCACACGCGCATGACACTGATGCCGAAATGGTGGAGGGCACAGTCCCGCTCATGGATAACCTCGGTAGCCATCACCGCACTATTAGTACCGACAATGAAATGGCACAAGCGTACTTTGATCAGGGGTTAATCCTCTCCTACGCCTTCAACCATGAATTGGCAGTTGCCTCCTTCAAGGAAGCACTGACGCACGATCCTGAATGTGCCATGTGCTATTGGGGCATTGCGTGGGCATTGGGGCCTAACATCAATTTGCCGATGGATAATGCTGTGGTCCCCGATGCTTGGGCTGCCTTGCAACAGGCGCAGGAACTTGCCCCCAACGCCAGTGAACAAGAGCAGGCGTACATTGCGGCACTGGCTGAACGCTATGTTGCCGAACCCGTGGATGACCGTGCGCCCCTGGATATGGCCTTTGCCGATGCTATGCGCGAGGTGGCTGCCACCTATCCAGATGATACAGATGCAACTTCAATCTTCGCCGAGGCATTGATGGACACCATGCCGTGGGACTATTGGACGCCAGAGGGTGAGCCACGCGAAGCCACTGTGGAGGTTCTTGCCACCTTAGAAGCTGTGTTGGAGGCTGATCCAAATCATCCCGCCGCCAATCACTATTACATTCACGCTACAGAAGCATCCGACAACCCAGAACGCGCCATCCCCAGCGCCGAACGTTTGGAGACTCTGGTGCCTGGTGGAGGGCATTTGGTTCACATGCCAGCCCATACCTATTGGCGAGTGGGTCGCTATGAAGATGCGTATCGGGTGAACGTTGCAGCGCATGATGTGGACAACAATACAGTGGGGGGTACGCCAGATCAGGGTACCTTCTATTCTATGGCCTATTATCCGCACAACATTCACTTTCTCTTTGCCGCAGCCCAAATGCTTGGCAACAGCACAGATGCCATTGATGCGGCTCGTGACCTGGTGAGTAAGTTGCCGGAAGAGGCATATCGTGCAGTGCCTGCGCTCGAAGATTTCCGTCCTATGTTCTACTATGCGTTGGTGCGCTTTGGGCAATGGGAGGAAATTCTTGCAGAGCCAGCACCTGGCGAGGATTTGCAGCTCAGTACAGGGATGTGGAACTTTGCACAGGGAATGGCGTTGCTACGCACAGGTGAAATTGAAGAGGCAAAGCAGTCGCTGGCTGAAGTGCAAACGCTTGCAGAAATGCCCGAAATGGCGAGCTTTGGACTTCCTTCATTCGCCACTGCCGAGCAGATTCTCCGAATTGCTTCTGGCATCCTTGCTGGTGAGATTGCCGCAGCAGAAGGCGACTATGATGCAGCCGTTGCAGAGTTGGAAGCGGCTGTCGCCATACAAGATAGCCTGCCCTACATTGAGCCTCCTGCCTGGTTCTATCCAGTGCGCCAGACGCTGGGTGCGGTGTTGCTTGAAGCTGACCGAGCAGCCGATGCAGAAGCAGTCTATCGCAAGGATCTGGAGCAGTATCGCGCCAACGGCTGGTCTCTCTATGGCTTGACGAAGGCGCTTGAAGCACAAGGCAAGAACGACGAGGCAGCAGCAACGCAGGCAGAGTTTGAAGAAGCATGGCAATATGCTGATGTGGAGTTGTCGTCTTCACGCTTCTAGGCAACAAGAGCCTGTATCGCTAGCTAAAGAAATATTGCAGTTGTTGCAGGGAGGGTACACCGTTGTACCCTCCCTGCAACAAGTTTGACATAATTTTCTTCCATCCTCTACATTCCCTGCCTGTACCCCCTGATCTTTTGCCAGAAGCAGATAATTTGCACCCGCTATGCAACAGTAGCCCCTAACTACTCTGGGATTCACTTGCTTATTGAATGTGCTTGACGTGGATTAAAATAGAGCCACTGTACACTCGATAACTCGATACTGCACGATTGTTACTTCTTCACTTCAGTTATGCCAGATACGAGCACTATGAAATTACCGCTATGTTTGCCGTTCGATTAGATCAACTCGCACGGTATCTCGTTCCGAGTTCAATTCTCTATTTGGGGCTGCCTTACGTCTTTTTTTGCGTGGGGTGGTTGAAATGGTACTGGGCATTGTTGCTGATCGGGCTACTTGTGATGGCTCTGCTTGAGTCGACTTGGCTCACGTTTCGTCCTGTCGCGGCGACTGATAGTTCATCTGTGAGTGCGCCAGACTCCGCAGTAGAGTCTCCACTCTTTACCTTTCGTCACCTACTCTTACTCCTGTTGAGTTCTATTGTCTGGTTGAGTCTTGCGGGTGTGGGGGAGATTGGCTTTCAGAGGGGAGATTGGGTTAAGCACGAAAGTATTCTTCGCGACTTAATTGATCTGCCGTGGCCCGTGGTCTATGACTTTTATGGAGACCCGGTTCCCCTCGTCTATTACATTGCTTTCTATTTGCCCGCTGCTGTTGTTGGCAAGATTGCTGGCTGGGCAGAGGCACAGATTGCCCTTTTTATTTGGACTTTCGTTGGCCTCAGTCTGGCAATGTTGTGGTTTTGGGTCTTGGTTCGCAAGCTCGCTTATTGGGTTTTGCTGATCTTCATTTTCTTTTCTGGGCTTGATGTACTTGGCAGAATCCTTGCCAGTTGGCTTGGTTGGGCGACAGAAAGTTGGGAGAGAATCGAGCGCTGGGGGATTTATTTTGAGTATAGCTCTAATGCATCTTTGCTCTACTGGGTGCCAAATCAGGCTTTAACGGGTTGGATTGCTGTTGGTCTGACACTTTATGCCATTCTGCATCTTCGACAGAGGCGGATTACCTGGCTGCCGTTGGGCCTTAGCCTATTGGGTACGCCCTTTGTAACCGTTGGACTTGTCCCCTATCTGTTGGCTGAGTTCTTGGGCAGTCAGGAGCCACTGGGTGCGCGGCTCAGGCGTTATCTTTCTTGGTCAAATCTGTGTGGACTCCTTCTTTTATTCGGTGTAGGACTTTTCTATCTGTCAAAACTCGATCGTGTCTCCTCACTTTGGCAGGCAGAGCTTCCTCACGGCTTCTTTCTCTCTACTTATTCAGGCCGAAATCTTAGCGGCTTCGGCGTAGTTCTCCTCTTTGGGCTTGTGGAGGTGGGGCTCTATGCGCTTCTGCTCTTCAAAAGCATGAAGTTTGAGCAGCGGCTATGGCGTTGGTTTTTTGCTGCCACGCTGGTTTACTTGAGCTTACTGCCTTTGTATACCTTCGGCATCTACAATGATTTGGCGATGCGCGGATCGATTCCAGCACTCTTTTGTTTGGCGGTGCTTGTGGCTAGAGCAATAGGCCGGAAAGCTTTGGATTTGCCACTCCGGCTGGCGATTGGTGTTGCCCTTGTGCTGGGTGCGGGGACAGCCATCATCGAATCGAGGTATCAGATCGTCGGAATTTATCAAAAGGCTATGGGCGTGCCCCGTGAGGGATTTGTGGAGGCGCGGGGCATCCTTGAGGTTTATCAGGGGTTGCCCACTTACTTTCTGCAATATGTAGGCAGTTATCAGTCGCCGTTTTTTCAGCACTTTGCCAAAGAACAAGCTTGGACAAGCTATCCAGGTCAAAAGAGCTATATTGCCTTTGCCGACAACAAGATTCTATTTGAGAGTTATCAACTGAGCAAAGAGAGTGGCTTAAAAGCAGGTGAGGAAGTGCAGATCATGAGTAACCTGCATGTCTTCTTCACGGCAATTGAAAAGAATTACCACATCTCCCTGCGTCTTGTTGCCGAGGAAGGAGATGAGAGAGAAAGGGGAGAGCAGGAAGTATGGAAAGAGCAAGGTTGGCCCGAAAATCGCCCTACGTCCATCTGGGCACCTACAGTTCAGTGGTTTGACACGCGCACGATCACGATTCCTGCCGATACGCCAGCGGGTATCTATCGACTTGATTTAAGTTTTGTTGACCCAGAGAGCCAGGAGTTGTTGCCAGCCTTTGCAATGCCGGTGGGAAAATATTTGGGCGAGATGGTGCCGATTGGCTATGTAACCGTGGGTGAAATTGAAAGTCGCCCTACGAGTCTATTTGCTCAACCCGCAGAACTGGATGGAAAAGTGGCGCTGTTGGGCGTTACGCCTGCGCCAAAGCCCGTTGTCGTCCGTGGTGAATCGTTGAATCTGGAATTGTTCTGGCAGACAATGACAGAGATGGATAGCAACTACACGGGCTTTGTGCATCTGATTGATGAGGATGGCGCTTTGATTGCACAACACGATCATTTGCCGCGCAACGGCTTCCTGCCAACGACTATTTGGAAAGAGGGTCTTGTTGTTGCCGATGGATATACGATTGTGGTGCCAGAAGATGCCAATCCGGGAGTGTATACATTGGTGGCAGGGATGTATGATTTGGAGAATGGGGCGCGGTTGCAAGTCTGGCAAAATGGGATAAATGTGGGCGATTCTGTTCAACTTGCACAGATTGAGGTGCAATAATTCCCTTATAATTGCTTCAGATGGAATTTTAGGTTCGCTCTGGCTTGATATTTATGCTCAAATAGAGTATAATGACTTAGTGAAAGTTGCTGCCCGGTCATACCGCAGTTGGCATGGTCGGGCGGTTTTTTGTGTGCAAAAGGGATGGCAGCAATTATGACAGCAGAACTTATGGCTGAACTTGAGATGACAGGTACAGTAGATACAAACGAGTATGTCACTCGCAATGATATTCGTAACATTGCGATTATCGCCCATGTTGATCATGGGAAGACAACTTTAGTCGATGGAATGTTGCGCCAGACTAATGTCTTTCGCACCAACCAACAGATGACCGAGCGCGTTTTGGACTCCAACGATTTGGAGCGCGAGCGCGGCATTACTATTTTGGCAAAGAATACCGGCATTGTTTATGACGGTATGACGATCAACATCGTTGACACACCCGGCCATGCTGACTTTGGTGGCGAGGTGGAACGCGTGTTGAATATGGTGGACGGGGTGTTGTTGCTGGTGGATGCAGTGGAAGGCCCCATGCCCCAAACCCGCTTTGTTTTGCGCAAGGCATTGGAAAAGGGTTTGCGCGCAATTGTGGTGATTAACAAAGTAGATCGCCCTGCCGCACGCGTAGACTATGCAGTCAACGCAACCTTTGATCTCTTTATCGACCTGGGTGCAACCGAAGAGCAAGCAGATTTCAAGGTGATCTACAGCATTGGGCTAGAGGCTCGCGCTGGTTATGAACCCGATGCGTTAGCCGATGACCTGCGTCCGCTCTTTGAAACGATTGTTAATTTCTTGCCAGGGCCAAAGGTTCGTATGGATGGCCCGCTGCAACTTTTGGTGACGACGTTGGATCACTCTGCCTATGTTGGCAAGATTGCCATTGGTCGCTTGACGAGTGGTACGCTGCGTAATGGGCAAAACATTGTGCAGGTTACGCCTGCTGGCAAGGTGATCCCTGGCAAGATCAGCCAGGTCTATCTCTTCCGCGATCTGAAAAAGACCGAGGTGGATTCAGCCGAAGCGGGCAATATTGTTGCCGTGGCAGGGATTTCCGATGTGGGCATTGGTGATACCCTCACCGACCCCAATAATCCACAGCCGCTGCCGCCAATTTCGGTGGAAGAGCCGACTGTACGTATGACCTTTAGCGTCAACGATAGTCCTTTTGCCGGTCGCGAAGGACAATTTTTGACCAGCCGCCATCTGCGTGCTCGTCTCTTTCAAGAGCTAGAGCGAAACGTTGCGATGCGCGTTGAGGAAACTGGCACGGCGAACAGCTATATTGTGTCGGGACGTGGCGAATTGCACTTAGCGATTCTGATCGAGACCATGCGTCGTGAAGGCTATGAGTTCTCGGTGAGCCGCCCAGAGGTCATCTACCGTGAGTCGGAAGAGGGCCGGTTGGAGCCGATGGAGCAGCTTTATTTGGAAGTGTTCAGTGACTATTTGGGCACTGTCACCGAGATGATGGGCGCGCGCCGCGGTCAATTGCAAGGAATTCGCTATGGCGATGATGGCACGGTCTATTGCGAATTTCTTGTGCCGACGCGAGGCATGTTGGGCTTCCGCCAGCCATTCTTGACCTCCACACGTGGCACTGGTATTTTCCACACCCTCTTTGCTGGCTATGCGCCCTATTTGGGGGGGATTGATGCCGCACCACATGGTTCGTTGGTAGCGTTGGAAGCAGGCACAGTGACCTCTTATGCAATCAAAGAGTTATCACAGCGTGGTTCCTTCTTTGTCCAACCGACTGATGAGGTCTATGCAGGCCAGGTCGTGGGGCAGAATATTCGCGACGAGGATATGGTCCTGAATATCTGCAAGACGAAGCAACTCACCAACTTCCGTGAGAAGCCCAAGGAATATGATGTTGGGCTGAACGTGATGCGCCAACTTTCGTTGGATGATGCCATTGAGTATCTTGCCGATGATGATTTGCTAGAAATAACGCCTGCATCCATGCGTATCCGCAAGAAGGAATTGCGCCATGAGATTCGTCAGCGTGATGTGAAGCGGGCTAAGCAGAATAAGTAGTTTCTGCTGCGCTTACCTGTCTGTGGCTGTGTTACGCGGGTATACTCGAAGCAGTATAACCTTCCGCGGAGCGGCCCAGCGGGCTCCCCGCTCCAAGGAAGGGAGACAGTCCACAGTCCCTTTATTATTGAAGCTACTTGGAATCAGCGGTGTTGCACTTGTGTGACACCGCTGATTTTTTTGTGAATTCTGTTTTGCCTCTTGGATTGACAGAATGCTGTGCAGACTGTACAGAAGATGTTGTCAAAGCGATACGAAAAGTCCGATTGACAGCATTTCCACCCCTGTGCTAGACTCTAATAGCCTAAATGAAGGCGCGACTTGCTTGTGCTGTAGCATCAGCATGATCAAGCTTATACACCCCTAGTTGAATTTGAGTGTGGGCGACTTCCTCATCATCTGGTGCTGTATTCTCTGATGCTATAATCTAGTCCTTTGCGCTCTGTTTTCGTGTACAGTTTTTCGTGTACAGGATCTTTGTATCTGGTCTTGGACGTAGCAGCAAAAATAGTGGTCTGCATGGTCAAACGCCCTCATGTCCGTTCCTTCTGGCTCCACGTAGCCCATGGAAGCAAGGCTGAACGAATTGCCAGGGTACTGTCCGTGTACAATTGAGCAACTGGCTGGACGTTTTGTCCGCCAACTAATTCTTTCTCTATACAATAGGGAACAACAGGGAGGTTCTACATGACAGAACGAGTTCGTGGATCAGATCGCCCGAACCGAGATGTTTCGCGTCGCCAATTCCTGCAATATAGCGCCGCAGGGTTGTCGGCGGCACTGTTGACGGCCTGTGCGCCGACTGTCGCGCCGACTACGGGCGCTGAAACTGACGCCACCACGGGTACCGATGCGGCTCCGATGGCGACTGAACCCCAATATGGTGGTACATTGCGCCTCATGGGGCATCAGGAAGTTGCAGGCATGGGGCCAGGTGACCAAGGTGCAAGTGTGCAAGAGACCGTCATCTATGCGATCCATAATGCGCTGATACTTGGTGATGAGTTGTTGGTGAGCAGACCAACCTTGGCAGAATCATATGAGGTCTCTGAAGATGGGTTGACCTACACCTTTAACTTGGTGGAGGGTGTTAAGTTCCATGATGATGCCGACTTTACCGCTGCCGATGTGGTCTATACCTATGATTTCTACCGTGATGAGGCGAATGCTACGGCCATCGTGGGTGACTTCTTGGGCGTCGATTCGGTCGAGGCACCAGATGATTTCACTGTGGTGGTCAACATGGCAACGGTCAACGCCGCCTCGTTGGTCAACTGGGCGGAAACGCCGATTGTACAGTCGGCTTACCATGCTGAAGTGGGCGAGGATACCTATAGCACAGCTCCCATCGGCACGGGTGCGTTCAAGCTCGTGAATTGGGTTCCTGCCGAAGTTGTCGAGCTAGAGGCATTTGAGGATCATTTCCGCGGTCGCCCCTATATCGATACCATTCTGCAAGAAGTGGTGCCCGATGCTTCAGTGCGTGCCATTGCTCTTGAGACTGGCGATTCGGATGCTGTCCTATGGCCGTTGTTGGTGGAAGACAGCCAGCGTTTGGCTGAAGACCCTGGTTTCACGGTTCTTGTTAGCTCCACTGGTGGTATCAAACATATCCCGCTGAACAACCAATTGCCTCAACTCTCTGACAAACTAGTGCGTCAAGCATTGCTCACCGCCCTGGATCGCCAGCGCATTATTGACGAACTGTGGAATGGTGCTGCCGCCGTTGCCCAAACCCATTACAGCCCTAAATATTCCTTCTATTCCAAGGACGGCGACCCCACCACCAAACGCTATGATTACAGTGTGGAAGCCGCCAACGCTTTATTGGATGAAGCTGGTTGGATGCCTGGCGCAGACGGGATTCGCGAGAAGGATGGTCAGCGGCTGACCTTCACCTGTACCACCATTACGGGTGATACAGCGCGCCGCCCAATTGCCGAGTTGGCGCAGCAGATGTTTGGTGTCGTAGGCGTAGACATGCAACTGGAAGAAGCCCCTGTCTCGGCCATTCTAGAAGCATTGCCGAATGGCGAGATGGATGCCTCGCTCTTCAACTGGACCTATGGCTCTGTTGATCCAGACCCCTCTGGCACACTTGATACGGGCGGTGCGAACAACTTCAACAACTACTCGAATGCACGCGTCGATGAATTAATCGCCGCCGGTGTGCAGACAGTTGTGCCCGAAGAACGTCAAGCAATCTACTATGAGTTGCAAGATATCATCGTGGAAGAAGTTCCCATGCTCTACTTGCAATGGGATCAGTGGTATAACGTCTTTAACAGCCGCGTAAAGGGGCTGCCAGAGGTAACAGAAGACGGCTTTACACTCTTCTTTAATGGTCTCCACACCTGGTGGTTGGACCCGACTGAGGCGTAAGCCACTGGTTACGAATTGACAACAGCGCCAGACCGCACCCTGCGAGAGCAACCTGCCGGTCTGGCGCTGTTTGGGTCTTTGGGAAAGTCTTTAGCCTATGTTTAACTATATTTTTTCGCGGATCTTACAGGGTATCCTGGTTATCTTTTTAATTAGTATTGTCACCTTTATCATCATGCGAATGATGCCCGGTGATCCTGTGCGCTTGCTGCTGGGTGAAGGCAGCATTAAGCTGACCCAAGAACAGATGGACGCAATTCGCTCGAAGTGGGGGCTTGACCGTCCCTATTATGAGCAATATCTGATTTGGGCTACGGGGATGTTGCGCGGCGACTTTGGTGAGTCGCTGATTCGTCGTGGCGTGCCTGTGCGCGACATGATCTTTGAAGCAATGCCCGTTACAGGCTATCTAAACCTCATTGCGATTAGTGTCGCATTGCTCATTTCGATCCCCGCGGGCATTATTGCTGCCGTGCGCCGCAACTCATTCTTTGACTATCTGCTTACTTTGGGTTCAACGGCGGGCGCGGCATTGCCCAATTTTTGGGTGGCGCTGATTGCCATTATTGTTTTTTCGCTGACGCTGCGTTGGTTGCCACCGTTTGGGTTGAAGACGTGGCAAGGCTATATTATGCCTGTGGCTGTGTTGGCAATTGGGGAGATGGCGATCTTTGCCCGTGTGATGCGCGGCGCTACGATTGAGGTGCTGAGTCAAGATTACGTGCGTACCGCCACTGCTAAGGGTCTCTCTCACCAGATGGTCATTTTGCGTCATGCTGTGCGCAATGCGTTGCTGCCTGTGGTCACAGTGATTGGCTTTCGGATCGCCTTCCTCTTTAGCGGTACGATTATCATTGAAAACATTTTTGCCATTCCCGGCATTGGGCGACTCTTTCTCGATTCAGTCTTTCGCATCGACTATCAGGTTGTGCAGTCGATTGTGGTGTTGCTGGCTGCGTTGGTGGTGTTGGCAAACCTGCTGACTGATATGATTTATGCGTTTATTGATCCGCGCTTGCGGACGGCGAATGAGTAAGGGGGCACGAGGGCGATGACAGTAGCAAGCTTAGAACAGTCGGCAGTCGCCGTGCCGGTGCAGGAGACCAAGAGGCGGTCGGAATGGATGCAGTCCTGGCGACGTTTCCGCGCCAACCGCGCTGCGCTGGTGGGGCTGGTCTTTATCATCCTGCTTTGCATTGTGGCAATTTTCGCCCATCTGCTTGTTCCCTATGACCCCACCTTTAGCTATCCAGGCATGCGCGGGGAAGGGCCCTCGTGGGAGCATCCAATGGGCTTTGACCACATTGGGCGCGATATGCTGGCACGTGTGCTTTATGGCGCGCGGGTTGGGCTGCTGGTGGGGTTGGGTGCAACCCTGATCTCTGTGGTGATGGGCGTGTTGGTGGGGGCGGTCTCTGGCTATTTTGGTGGCTGGATTGATACCGTTTTTTCGCGCATTGTCGATACATTGATGGCTTTTCCATTGCTGGCGTTGTTGATTGTGCTGGCAGCAGTCCTCGGGCCTAGCTTGACCACGACGATTGTTGTGATTGGGGTGACAACCTGGGCGCGCTTTGCTCGTGTGGTGCGCGCGGATGTGATGTCAATCCGCCGCACTGACTATGTTACCGCGGCTCGTGCTAGCGGTGTGCAGCACTTTCGGATTATCTTTCGCCATGTGCTGCCCAATGTCTTGGGGCCTGTGATTGTGCTGGCAACCCTGGGTGTCGGCAGCATTATTATCCTAGAATCGTCACTCTCATTTTTGGGGCTGGGGATTCAGCCGCCTACCTCGTCGTGGGGTGGCACATTGGCTGATGGACGTTCGCTGATTCGCCAATTCCCCCTGATTACCTTCTTTCCGGGGGTGATGATCTTTTTTACAGTACTTGCTTTTAACTTGCTGGGTGACGGGCTGCGCGATGCGCTCGACCCACGCCAACGCGGCTAGAGAAGGATTAAAGATGGCTCTGCAAGAGTTGCAGGCACAGATTGAAGCGGCAATTGTCGCTGCGGATGCTCACATGGGCGTTGCAATGCATCATTTGGAGCGTGGTGAAGAGATCGCCATTGATGGCGATGAATCCTTTCCGATGGCGAGTGTCCTCAAAATCCCTGTTTTGGTAGAGGCCTTGCGCCAGGTTGATGCTGGTAAGTTTACGCTGGATGACCGCTGGGCGTTGACGGTTGCTGAGAAAAATTTGGGCAGTGGCGTCTTAACTTTCTTTGATGATGGCCTATTGCCTACTGTGCGCGACCTGCTGACGCTGATGATGATTATCAGTGACAATACCGCCACGGATATGGTCATCAATCGCTTGGGCATTGGCTCGATTACGCAGACGATGCGTGATTTGGGATTAGAGAATATTCATCTGCCTTTGACC
>JBBQIG010000104.1:0-11345 GCA_038324715.1 Anaerolineae bacterium
GCTTCTTGCCCACTTGCGCCATTGCCCAAGCGTCCGGCATCAACGGCGTTGTCGCCGTAATCCCAATCATCTGATAGGGCTTGCCGCGCACTTCGGCTTGGTCAAGATAATACTCAACGCCCACATCTTCAATGGCAGCGTCGTAAATCATGACTTCATGCCCGCCCTCGCGCAGCACAGCAGCTAGATAGCCTAACCCCAAGGGGATATGCTTCCGCTCGCTCCAAACCTTCGCTTCGGGACTGGCTAAAATTACACGCATAGTTGCTTGTATCCTACTGTATCTCTAACTTAACTTATTCTCGATGGGTTTGCACAGTAACCACTGAAGGCAGTTACCAATAAAGGTTTGCTGCACGAGATGAATTTCTTTGCATCCAGTGCAGCAAGAGTGCAAGTCAATTGGCAATGGCGTTGATATGCCTAGATTGCGCCTTCTGCCTCAACGGCTTTACGCAAACCACTCTTTTCCTTCTTCGGGATAAAGGTGTTGAAAGCAATCCGCAAGTTGCGCGGCAGGTTCTGCCAAAAGTCCTTGTTGCGTATACGGCGTATGATCGGCGTAGGACGCAGATAGAATTGGCGATACGCCTTGCGGTACATCTCCTCAACCAACTCCGCAGTCATCTCGCCCATCTCATAGCGCGCCTTTTGATCAAAGAAGACGTAATCTTCCCAATCATTGATCAGGAAGCGCCCTTGACGCTTGATGATTTCATAGACCTTTGTGCCAGGATAAGGAGTCATCATCGAGAAGTTGGCAATCACGGGGTCAAGTTCAATGGCGAAGTCAATGCTCCGCTGCATTGTTTCACGCGTCTCACCCGGCAAGCCGATGATCATAAAGGCAATTGTCTCCAGCCCAATCTCCTTGGCGTTCTTGAACGCTTGGCGAATGGTATCGTGATCCACCTTCTTATCAATGCTGCGCAGAATCTCGGGATCGCCACTCTCCACGCCAAAGGCGGTGCGCTTGAGACCCGCATTCTTGAGCAACGACAGGAGTTCTTTGCTTGCCAGGTTAGCGCGGATGCCATTGACGAAAATCCACGGCACATGGTTCAGCTTTTGCTCAATCAGCGCGTTGGCAATCTCTTCAAGACGTTTAATGCGAATATTGGCGCTATCATCGAGAACACCAATTTCCTCTGCACCCAAATCTTCAACCAAATGTCGCCACTCCGCCAGCACACTTTCCGGGCTGCGGCTGCGCCACTTAATCGGCATAATACTCTGGCTACAGAAGGTACAGCGATAGGGACAGCCGCGGCTGGTCATAATGCTAAAGCTGCGTGCGCCATCCACATGATCCGTTGCCGGTTGCAAGTTGGTATAGCTACCCATCTTAAAGAGATGGTAGGCAGGCCAGGGCAAGCTGTCGAGGTCAGCAATCGGCACGCGGTCGGCATTGTTATGAATCTGCCCGTCGCTTGTCTTGTAGCTAATTCCTAAGCAATCTTTGAAAATCTCATTTTCGGGATGAAGGAAAGCTTCGGTGTGATACTCTGGCTGATCCTTGAGATAGGTTTCCAGTAGCTCACAGACCACCACCCAAGTCTCTTCGCCCTCGCCGCGCACGACGATGTCCACATAAGGCTTTTCACAGCTCTCTTCCGGCAACACGCTCACATGCGGCCCGCCCAACACAATCGGGCAGTCATAGACTTCCTTGATCGCGCGCGCCGTACGCCACGCCTGTTTTACTTGAGGCGTGTTGGCTGTAATGCCGACGATATGGGGACGAAAACGTTGGACAAAATCGGTGACTGACTCGGTTTCCACATCGGCATCAAAGATGACGACTTCATCGCCGCGCTTTTCGCTCACTGCACCCAGATAGGCCAAGCCTAAATGAGCCGTGGTGCGAGTATCGATGGGAAGACGGAAGCGAGGGTTGATCAATGCTACGCGCACAGGCTATGCCTCCTTGAGCTGATTTCACCAGCCATAATTCACCACATTACATTCATTCACTACAAGATATTTACTTCAAAATGAATGGCACAGTAGAGGTTGAGTTGCTCTGATACAATCGGATATAAACAATCAGAGGCTATAAGCATATAAACGCTACTGGGCTGGTGAATCCAAACATGAGCCGATTCTATCACGGCGCTGATGATTGTTCAAAATTTTTATGAAAGATTTTAGAAAAATTACCTAGATGCCCGGTCTGCTATATACTTGGCAGAAGGTAATAATGCTCTATTGGTACAACTTCTTAAACTCTACTTCTCGCTAACTACACTTCTTACAAGCTAACTCTTAGTACATCCCAACAGTGGCATCCACCCGCTTTGCCCAGGCGTCAATGCCACCTTCCATGTTGATCACATTCGTCCAGCCTTGCCCTTGCAACCAGGCAGCGACTTGGGCACTCCGCATCCCATGATGACAAAAGACCACAATTTCGGCATCTTTGTCTTGGGCACTCGCAGGCAGTGCAGCAGTCTGCTGCGTTGCCAACTGGCTCATGGGCACGTGCACCACCAACTCATTTGCAATTGCTGCAGCGTTTAGTTCCTCTGGTTCACGCACATCAAGCCAAATAAACTCTTCTTGTGCAGCAACCTTTGCAGCCACATCCTGCACCGAAATTTCTGGTGCGCCATACGGGTTAGGCATGAAAAAATGTTCCTTGTACCGTTATCTAATGAATCTTTACTTGCCTAGGCAGCATCTGTTCGGCGGTTATAGAGCGCTGAAATATCAATGTCAGTGATGGCGTTCACGCCGCTAATCTCGCTAAAATTTTCTTTTAGCAGCCGTTGAATACCCAACTTCATCGTCAACAAGCTGATTGGACAGTCGATACATGCGCCCAACATCTTCACATGTGCAATGCCTTTTTCATCAACTTGCAGTAGCTGCACATCGCCGCCATCCATGTAGAGTGTAGGACGATAATCATTCAAGACAATCTGAATGCGTTCTTCTAGCGGCAACCCTGCTGTCTGCGCATCAACTTGTGGCGCAGCCACACTAGTTGAAGGGTCGATTTCGGCCATATTCCCTCCTCAAAGTTGCGCCCACAATTTGCGCGAATCCTTCAGCAAATCGGCACATAAGTACGTGGCATTTTAGCGCCAATTTCAGGATTAGCAGTAGATACCAACAACACCCAGATATCCAAAATCCAGATATGCAAAGAAGTGAGAAGACTTGGCTACTCTACCAGATTATCAATGGCTTGGCGTCCGCCAAAACCTGCATTTATCTCATGCCAAAAGGCGATATCGTCTTCACCATAGCGCCAACAAAGAAGAACTTCATGCCCATCGCGCATCCCCAGAAAATCGATCACGCCATGATCTAAATCTTTGATTAAAATGCCCATTGCCAATATAGCCTTGACAGCATCCTCTAGCTTCAGGGCATGGAGTGCCAATTCGCCAGCCTCACGAGAACCACCATTAGTGGCGGCTTTTTGTATCGCGGGCCATGCTGTTGGGCGCAAACGCAAAATAGCTTGGCGCGCAACTTCAATCTTAGCCATCAAGACTTTAACTTGAGGCAACGTTGCACGCGCCTCAGCCAGCGTGTAGGTGCGGGCCTGCATAGGCGAATCCGTCACAATCGATCATCAATTCAAGTACTGGGGGAAGCAAGTGCGCTGCTATCCATAGAATACGACCAAGAATATCACCAGAAGATGCAACCGAGAAACAGTGTGGGGGAATTGCTTCCCCCACACTGCATAATTCTCATTGCTGCAAGCAGCTTAGTGGCTGCAAGAACCTTCGGGCACTTCTTCGCCGTCGTGGGACTTGGCAGTGCGGAAGCTGCTGCCACAACCACAAGCACTGGAAGCCTGAGGATTGTCAATATGGAAACCGCCACCCATCAGGTTGTCCACATAGTCAATGTTTGCCCCATCAATGTAGAAGAGGCTGGTGGTGTCCACAATCACACGCATACCGTGTTGCTCATAGACTTCGTCACCATCGCGGGCTTCGTCAAAGGTCATGCCGTATTGCATACCACCACAACCGCCACCCTTAACAAAGACGCGCAGGGCATGGTTTTCGGCCATTCCCTTTTGGCTCATGATCCCACTTAACTTTTCGGCTGCTGCCGGAGTTAGGTTTACCATTACGTTCGTTCTCCTTGGATTTCCCAATAGCTGAATACTTCCGAATACAACCCAAAATATAGACCAAATCTTAGCTTAAATCTTATAGCCTACAAGTAATGCAGAACCAATCTGTGTGAAAAAATCTGCTCATGCAAGATGTTTATACAAGAATAATACGGTTTAACCGCCGATTTGGTTCATTGCTCGGTTCTCGGCAAACTCTCCAGCCGACAAGCTATGTCCCCACGGTTTGTGAAATGCGCCCTCATGCATAATCTGACGCATTTCTTCAAAGGTTGCACCCTGGCGCAATGGCGTCAGCAAATCTACTTCATCATCACGCAACAGACACAAGCGCAACTTGCCATCCGCAGTTAGTCGCACGCGACCACAGCCCTGGCAAAATGGCTCTGTGACAGAGCTAATGAAGCCAAGTGTTCCCGTTGCCCCCGGAATCCGGTATGGACGGCTGGGGTCAACAAAGTCATAGCTAGCTTCTTCCAATGGGCCAAAGGTTCCTTCAATGTTTGCACGCATCTCTTGAAAGGTAACCACGTTGCCCTGCTGGAAATCTGAGATTTCACCAAAAGGCATCATCTCGATAAAGCGCACATCCCAATCATTTTCCAGCGTCAGCCGTGCCAGATCAACCATGTCCACTTCATTGAAGTTGCGTACCACAACACTGTTCAACTTCAGCGGTGTCATCCCTGCACGCTCAACAGCACGAATCCCGCGCCACACATCGTCAATATGTCCCCAGCGCGTAATCTGGTGAAACTTATCGGCATCCAACGTATCAATGGAAATGTTGACCCGCTTAAGACCAGCGTCAGCCAACGGCTGTGCCAGCTTATCGAGCAGGATTCCATTGGTCGTCATTGCCAAGTCTTTAATGCCAGGGGTAGCGGCAATCTCACGCACCAATTCCACCAAATTCGGTCGAATTGTCGGCTCGCCACCCGTCAAACGAATCTTGTTGACACCCAAGCTCGCTCCCACACGTACCAGATAAAGAATCTCCTCATCCGTCATCAACTCTTGACGCGGACGGAAGGTCATATTCTCTGGCATACAGTAGACGCAGCGCAAATTACAGGCATCGGTCAAACTGATACGCAGGTAGTTAATACGCCGTCCATAGCTGTCGTGCATCGGCTCGATTGTATACGTTTCGGGCGCATACATTTCGGGGGCCGGAGTCAGGGTAATGTTCCCCAACGCATTGCTTTCAATCGTAATCCGATGCTTCATGCCACCACCCCATCGACTTTGAAATCAAGCTCAATTGGGCTGCGGTTGGAATCAAGCAGAGGGAAATCCAACCCAATTGGGCCTTCCACACGGTAGGTACAGCAACGGTCATTCTTTGCCATCGACTGAACCCGATGGCAAGGCTGACCCATCAATTCATTAATTAAAGCCTGATCCATCAAGCACAATTCATTGTGCTCGTCAGAGACACCCGCATACGGACAATTGCATTTGTGAAGCAAGAAACTTCCATCCGCAGCAATTTCGTTGCTCTCCCAACGGGCCAAATAACCGCGCTCGTTGAGAAAATGAGTCACCTGCTCCAAGCGTTCTTGCATAGGCAACTCGGCCAAATCAGCCTGTACATTGCCCGCAAAATCTTGAGCAAGCGCTTTGAACGCTCCCTCAACCTGTTCAGGTGGCAACACATGCTTTAGTTGACGCAACAATCCCGCAGCGAGTGCGGCGAAGTTATCAGGAAAATGTTCGTTGGCATCACTGGTCAGCGCGTAAATCTGTTGAGGACGCCCGACGTTACCCTTGCGCTCCAACCGATCCACAGCGATCAGATTATCACCCTGGAGAATGTCCAAATGATGGCGCACAGAAACAGGGGCCATATCCAGGCATTCAGCCAGTTCGGCCACCGTGGCTCCGTTGCGCTCTTTTAGAATTTCCAAAATGTGCTTACGAACAGCATGCACAGGCATTTATCCTGACTTACAACCACATTATATTACTTATGTTTACTCATGTTTGTACAACATACCCACGAAAATTTCGATCTCTTTTCCAGTGGGTTTAACACGTAACAACTATACCATAGAGGGGAAAATGTGTCAATTATTATCAAATTAGTCATAAAAATAGGCCACTTCTACTTTCTCCCTCTTTAACCAACATTTTAATGAGGCAGAATGGCTTATCGAGGCTTATAGAGCAACCAATTGAAGTTGGGCAACCAGGGAAGCAGCACGCGCCAGAGAGAGTCGGGCAACTCTTCAACCCAGCGTGCCAGCCACGGGCGATCTGCCAGCACATGCTTCTGCAAGACCGAGCGCGAAATGTCATCGACCTCAAATGCACTGGTCACTCGGCGCAGCCCCCACAATGAGCGTGAACGCTCATAGTAGGCATTCCCCATGCCTGTCAACTGCAAATAGCGTGCAGCGGCTTTGGGTGGCAACCAATGCAGAAAGGGCAAAAAGTAATGGGGTTCAATAGGAAAAAGCCAGTTTGGCCCACTAAAAAAGACCATCCCCCCCGGAACCAAGACCCGGTAGATCTCGCGAAAGAGTTGGGCATCGTCGGGAACATGCTCATAGACTTGTGCACAGATCACTGCATCCACACTATTGTCTGCAAAAGGCAGCGACATAGCGTCCCCGCGCATAAAGTCCATCTGCGTGCGGGAGGCTGGCTCCACGGCAACCAATGCAGCTTCGTCATATTCCAGGCCGATTGTGTGTCCAAAGAGTGGCGCAACGACCACAGTCATGGCTCCAGCCGAACACCCCACATCTAAACAAGTTCCCTCGCTCGGCAGATGGCGCGCATAACTCTCGATGATCCACTTGATCTTCTCTGCCTTACGACGGCGACGAGCCAAGTCACGCACTCGTTCGCTCAATGTATAGAAGTTAGGTTGATAACCACGATCTGATGCATGCATACTTAATTCCGGCTCAATTCCACATGCTCTTGATATTATGTCTACTACAGGTCACACTTCATACTTAGGCTTTGCACGCTTACAGGAGAGCATCAGCGACCAATGGCTTGCGTGCCACCACAATATAGCCCTGTGGAAAAGTCTTTGCCGTCCCCAATAGGCGATCTGCGTAAAAGGCTCCCATCACCAGGAAGAAGCGGTTCAAGGTGAGCAAGGGTGCTTTCAACGGCGGCAGTGACCAAGCCACAGCGACGAGAATGGTTGAAAGCTGATGCGCCAAAAAAGTGAACAACCCACCTTTGGTCTGAATGCTGACAACTTCCAGTCCAGCTTGCCCCAACAGATAACGCAACCCATACTCCGTAAAGCGGAAATAGTCATGTGGAAGGTCGTGGAGGCGACTG
This sequence comes from Anaerolineae bacterium, assembly GCA_038324715.1. Classification (GTDB taxonomy): domain Bacteria; phylum Chloroflexota; class Anaerolineae; order Caldilineales; family Caldilineaceae; genus QEUY01. Next base: position 7,406 of record JBBQIG010000104.1, read on the forward strand.
AGGTGCGGCACGCTGATCACCACGATACCGCCCGGTTTGAGAACACGCTGGATGGTGGCTACGGCGCGCCCCGGCTCTGGCAGGTGTTCCAGGACTTCAATGCAGATGGCTGAGTCATAGGAATCATCCTGCACCATGCCCAAACTTTGGATATCGCCAGCAAAGGTTGCTTTGTCTGAGCGCGGCCAAAGATCCACGCCATGGTAGCTCTCCACCTGTTCCACCACGGCATACCAAAAAGGCGCGCTGCCACAGCCCAAGTCAATAAACTTGCCACGCGCAACCTGACGGATCAGGGGCAAGAGCAACTGGTAATGGGCATAAAAAATGGCCGATAGATAGCGCCGCTGCTCAATGGTGACAAGTTCTTGCTCTATCTTTTGGCGGCGACTCCGCAGCCAGTCGAGCAATCGGGTCAGCATAAATCTCTCTCCAAAACCTTGACCACTTGTACATCAATGCAGATATACATCAACACAGGTGAAACCAATCAATTAGCACGCTCTTTACTCACGCGGTGGTAAAGCGCCACAAAGCGCGTGGCAATCTTTTCCCAATCATAAAGCTCAACAGCACGCTGGCGCGACTGTGCGCTCAACTGTTGCCATGCGCCAGCATCCATTGCCAACATGGCTTGAAGCGCAGCCGCCAACGCCGGGGGATCAGCAGGTGGCACACGATAGCCAACGTCGGGTGTCACCACATCGCGAATGCCATCCACATCACTGGCAATCACAGGCGTTCCCGAAGCCAACGCCTCCAGCAGCACCACCCCCTGCCCTTCTTCCAGCGAAGGCAGCACAAATGCACGCGCTTGCCGCATCCACTCACTCACAATCGCTTGTGACTGAAAACCCACAAACTCCACACGGTTGCCCAAGCCCAACGCAGCCACCTGATCACGCAGAGCACTCTCTTCAGGCCCCTCGCCCACAATCACCGCGCGATAACGGGGTAGATCGGGGGGCAGCAATGCCAGTGCCTCTAGCAGATAGCGCACACCCTTGCGCTGGATCAAAAAGCCAGTAAAAAGAAGGATGGGGACATGCTCTGTCACCTGCCCGCGCTCATCATTCTTCGGCGGCACAAAGCGGCGAACATCAACCCCATTGGGTATGATCTCAATCTTCTCCGCCCTGGCTCCTGCTTGCACTGCGGCATCTTTGAGCGCATGAGTCAAAGCAGTCACTTGGTCACTGCCATTGAGTACACCCCGCGTAAACCAAGCACCCAGTCGGCTCTTTGCCAGTTGAAAGACATCGCTGCCCTGCACAGTCACCAACACAGGTTTGCGGTGAAACTGCCGCCCCAAGAGCGCAGCGCTGCCCGAAATCGTCCAATGGGCATGTACCAAATCAGATTGCCGAGCATATTGGGCAATCAGTTGGCTGTGACGTGCCATAAAGAAAGGAAATTGTAGCCGCGCCAATGGATATTTGCGTAGCGTAATCGGCAAGCCGCCACCGTCCTTACGCAAACTTTCCGCCGCTTCGGGCACCCAATAGCGAGGACGTGCAACCTCAATCCCCTCCATCGTTTCCAGGGTCTTTGCACCCGGTGTGTGCAACGCTACAACCTTGACTTCAACGCCTTGTTGATGCACAGCGCGCGCCAATTCCCAGATAAATGCCCCCTGCCCATCGCCTTCCCAGCGTGGAAAGGTGGTCGCCACCATGCAAACTCTCATGGCTGCTTCTCTGTTTTCTCGCTCACGTGCGCCACTGCTTGCGCTGGCGGGCGGACTGCAAAGACCCAAACATCACCTTGATCATAAAGCAACTCAAAGTCATTAGGATTATCTAAAAAGGTTTGAGGATTTAGCTCAGTATCACGCACACCAATATAGAGATGGGTAATGCCATAGGCATTCATTTGTTGCCAGAGTGCATGGGAATCAGGTGCTGCGGCAAGATCGCGCAACCGTTGATTGACAAAAATACGGTACTCCATCGTGCCATCGCTGGCATAATTTTGTAAAGGCATAATCGTCTGTCGTCCAGCCAACAGGGGAAGATAATAGCCAGCGTCCAATCCATGGGCAACGGTAGGCGTCCAAAAGCCAGTTGCGATATAAAAGAGGGAGTCAACAGGAACCTCTTGCTGAACCCACTGCATGGCAGCTAGATCTCCTGCACGCACAAACGCGTTATCTGGTGCGACAATATCTAAATCACGTCGTACCGCGCCCACACCAATGCCAGCCAAGACAATGAGTAGCCCAGTAATTAAAAGAGGAATCTGGCGGCGACTGACCTTTATTCTGTGCAAAAGCACGCTCACAACTTCGGCAAGAAGGTAACCACCCAACGCAGCAACAGGGAGATAGAGCACAAGGATCACAATCAAATTTGAATAAAGAGGCGTGAGATTAATCAGATGTAGGTTCGCAGCAGCAAAAACGACGGCGATCCAGAGCAGTAAGATCATGACGATGCGGTTACGTTGCCACAGCCCCCATAAGGCGCTGAGTCCAGCCACAGCCCAAAGATAGCCATGTGCGCCATAATCAGTCAAATCACGCAAGGCAAAACCAAAATAAGTCCCGTGAACCTCCTCCTGATAGCCCCCAACGACTGTGCGTGCGTAATTACCGCCGAAGCCACCAGCCAACCGCCAAATCCACGGGGCCAAGACCAACAAACCAATCGCCGCAATCAGCAGATGATCGACCACCAATCTGCGGCGAGAGTGCGTACTATTTTCCACGGTTTGCGGTGTCTGCGGCCAGACAAAGGTGAACACAAAGAGAATTGCTGCCAGCAACGCCCCAAAAATAAAGATCCGATAGTGGGCAAAAAACAACCCAACAAAAGCCAACGTGATCAGAAGTAGACTGCGCCACCGTTGATTCAAGTGATGATTCAATCTATGCGGTGCGCTCATCTTGGGACGTAGTATTGTGATGTGTAGCGCCATCACCACGGGCAGCAAAATTTGGCCGTCCAGTTGGGTATAGCGTCCCCAATTTACAAACTGCGAGGGCATGTGAGAGAGGAAGCCCGCGATCACGGCTGCGGCCAATCCTGCATGGCGGTTGTTAAAAAGCCGCTGTACAAAAATATAGGTCGTGGGCACGACAAGCGCATTGAGAATCTGCCCCGAACTAACCATGCTCTGCGGCACAGAAAGACCCGTCACCCAATGAAACCAGGCAGCTAAAGAGTGAAAGCCAAAGTGGTAGGTAAATTCATGAATGGGTGCATAAGGCTCATACGTAGAAGGTATTCTGCCTGTCTCTACAATGAGTTGGGCGATCACAGTATGCCCATAAGAATCCGTCCACATGGGGAAGTGAATATCTTGCACACTCCACAATCGCCCGACTAGCGTAAAAAGTGCGACCACAGCCAACGCGCTGTAGATCACAAGCTTTTCGGGGTCGCTTGAGTAGGCAATCGTCTCTGACCGCCGCCAATCCCATACAGTTACAATGGCACAGAGAACCAACAATCCTACCACCAGCGTTTGCCCTTGCTGAATGCCCAGCAACGAACTGACATAGAGAGCCAATGGCACTGCGGCGAGTGACAGCCCCAACGCCACGCAAGCGGCTTCGATGCGATCTAAATCTAACTGTTCTCGTGCCAAAGCCAACAGGGCATAGCCAGGGAGAAAAAAGAGTGCGGCTGCACCAACCGCCAGACGTAAAAGATCCAGCATGATCAGACGTTCAGATCTCTCATTTTGGGTAAACTCACTTTGGGTAAAGAGGAGGCGAGTAGACAGAAGGGGGATAAGCGTTCTCATTGCCAAGCGAAGTATGGGAATGCATGGCGGCGCGCAGAGCAACAATAAACGTAACGGCTAGCGTCACGCCATAACAAATTGGCAACAAGAGAAGCAGTGGGGCAACGAAAGGCGGTTTATCCAACAAGGATCGTTGGTAGATTTGCACCAGAAGTTGTCCGATCCCCAAGCCTTCTTGCACCTGCACACTCCC
>JBBQIG010000105.1:0-11332 GCA_038324715.1 Anaerolineae bacterium
CAAGTAACTGCATTTTTTCTTTTCTGAAAGGCCGACTTGGTTGATCATGGCAATTCTTGAGATAACTGTACTTATCTTGCATTATTCTCAGCGCGTTTCGACTACCCGTCAACCTCCAATCCTTACCCTTTGACACGTGCGGCTTGGACGATATACGCCTTGACCCTTGTGCCATCAACCATATAGATGACGCGCTGTTTCGTTGCGTGGGCGGCAGCCGACGGCAGAGCAAGTCCCATTTCCGATGGGTACAAGCTACAGGGGGAAATCAACAGGCAGTGGGCAGTACAGAGTTATACGCCGAGGGCTTGCGGTGGCAGGTGATGGGCTGGGTCGGGCAGGTGAAGACTTTTGTTGAGCGGCTTTTGCAACACGCGTAGAGGTCAGAGGCGCAGGCCGCCGGACGAGCAGCTGCAAGAGCTCTACTCGGGACAAGAGCGAATAGCATAAGCTATCTTAACGGAAAAAGAGCCAACGAGAAACGGCCGTCCGCGTATGCAAAAAGTGGTCCCATGTCACTCGCTATCCACTCTGTTGGATGGTCAGCTCAAGCAAGTAGCCACCGAGCTGTCTGCCAGAGATGATAGTTCAGTATCCAGTATTATTACTTGAGTGTCTGCCAAGCCGAGGTAATCGCATGGGTCGCAGACAAAATTTCGTCGATGGTCGTGAACCGCCCTAGTGTGGCGCGGATGGTAGAAAATGCATCATCCCGTGAAACGCCCATTGCCAGCAATACATGGGACGGCTCGATCGCCCCTGAATTGCACGCCGAGCCGGTGCCCATCATAACGTTAGGCAAGTTAAGTAGCAAGGCATCGGCATCGATCCCCGGAAAAGTCAGACTACTCGTATTGGGTAAGCGCGCTGCACTTCGACTCTGAACCGTAAGAGGAGCAATCGCGTCCACCAAACCTTTTTCTAGATGATTGCGTAAGGTCTCAATTCGCACGCTCTCGTCGCTGCCGAGCTCACAGCAGATGCGACACGCCTCCCCAAACCCGACAATGGCCGGTACATTCGACGTTCCACCGCGCAGCCCCGACTCTTGGCCGCCCCCCAGTGTCTGGGGCTGGAGCCCAAACGCGTGTGCCCCGCCGCGCACATAGAGCAAACCAATGCCTTTTGGGCCATAAAGTTTATGTGCGCTGGCCGACAGTAAATCAATACTACTATGGGCAACATCCACAGGAATCTTGCCCATAGCTTGGGCGGCATCACAGTGGATAAGAGCCCCATGAGCGTGGGCCAGATCGGCAAGCGCCGCGACTGGCTGGAGGACACCCGTTTCATTGTTGGCTGCCTGGACCGAGACTACCAGAGTTTGATCATTGATGACTGCCGCCGCGGCCTCTAGATCAACGCGACCTTGGTCATCAACCGGTAGAATTTCTAGTTCATACCCTTCCGCTTGCAACCGTTCACATGGCCACAGCACGGCTTTATGTTCGACGGCACTGGTGACAATGCGTCGGCGCGCTGACCTGCCAAAACCTCGGGCCAAGCCAAAGATCGCTAGGTTGTTGCTCTCCGTCGCCCCAGCAGTGAAGATTATCTCATGCGGCTGTGCATCGATCAGTGCCGCCACATGTTCACGCGCAATTGCGACCGCGCGTGCTGACTTGCGACCCTGTGGATGAAGACCGTTGGCCGGGTTGCCAAAAACCTGGGTAAAATATGGCAACATAGCGTCAACCACGCGCGGGTCACACGGTGTAGTAGCGTTGTAATCTAAGTAGATAGGGGTTGCTAGATCACCCAATGCCAATGCGTCTTCGACTTCAGTCGTTGAGTTCATAGCGAATTGTCGATTCATATTGGCGGTATTCACCGTCCAATGTCTGCAATTGATCCCAGATCAGCTGGCGCAGTGAGCACGCAGTACGCACACAGTAGTAGTCGAATTCAGCTGTCGATACCTCGCCGTGGGGGAAAAGAATCTTCATTAGCCCGCTAGCAATTGTATGGACAGCATCTTCATTGCGCTTGAAGACTTTGGATCCCACAAGTTGGATGCGTCGCGCCGCGTTTTGATCAAACTCCAGATCATTACGCAACTCCATCAATGCGTCACCAAAAAAATCGGATTTAAGCCCCAGGCCAGTGGCGAAGCTTGCACCACTGAGTTTTCGGATCTTCCAACCGGGAATGAGGCCGCGGAGACGATCGAGAAACGCGGTTTCTTGAAGGAAGGATGGCAATTCCTGGACGATAGGGTCTAGCACCGGGCGTTGCTGGCTGTCGAGCATAATATTGGCAAGCAGGACCAAGCTACAATCACTCGCCGTTTCATACAGCCCACCGCGCGTCAATTTGCCATTGGCCAAAAATCCTTTGAGGCCACCGACGATTTCTTCCGGTTTTTCAAACTTGAGCGTCTGCACTTCGTCGAGTACGACGACACCATACCGCGCCAATAGGCCCCACTGTCCGCTTTGGTTGTTGACAAACAAGACAGCTGGTGAGACGTTGCCACCGCTGACTAAGCGCACGCGCGGATTGATGTTCTCGAATACATAACTTTTGCCCGTTCCCTTGGGGGCAAGCTCCATCAAATGCATGTTCTTTTGCACCAACGGGAGCAAGCGGCAGAGAAGGAATAGTTGCTCTTCTTCATCGAAAAAGGCTGGGTTATAGCCCATGGATGAGAGCATCAAGCCACGCCATTCGGCCAGTGAGAAATGGCGGCGCGCATCTTTGTATAACGCCAGGTTAACACTCGCTTGCATCGGCTTGAAGGAGTTTAGCGCCACTCCTTGCTTAGTCATCGTCAGCTCGACTACACCCCACATGCCTTGTTTGAGCAGGTCAGGGTAGGCCTCGACAATCCCATCGTTAATGAGCGCATCACCGATACCGAGCAAGCTCATTTTCGCTACGCGCTCCTGGCGCTGGCGCGTGAGGACCACTTCGACTTGCACAACGGTGAGCACCTTCACCACCTCGCCGCTGAGCAGTCGATTTTTGATCACGTTGGTTTCGTCTGGTGTCGGAATGAAACGTGCCGCCCATTTTTGCACTTTGGCGGCATCCTCTTGCGCAAGCGCGCCTTCGCCCGGGACGATGGTGTCGAGCACCCACTCTCCCACGTAGGCCGGAATTCCGCGATTTTTCAGCTGACTTTGGGGGAGACGCCGCTTGTCAATGGCCAACGCGCCAAAGACTTCCTTGATGCGCCGGTTGAGATCGACCGTAGCCGGATCCGGTAGCACATCGCCGTGTGTGCTCGCATCCAATGGGTCGATAGTATCGGCCACCTGCGTAGGTGACGTCTGGGGTTCATTACTCATAGATCAAGTCCCTCTAGGATATCAGAACGCGTATACATTTCTTCGCTCGTTAAAGCCACCTGCGCGGCGTCAAGGGTGTAAGCTTGGCCATTGGGCAACTCCACAGTCACCGTTGCCGTCACATCATGCGTTGAGGCAATCGTGGGCCATCCTGCCATCTCTACGGTATGCATAACATGGTCACTCGGCCCGCAGGGCAACTGTAACTGGAGCGTCTGCACCCGTCCGTTAGCGAAATGGAGCACGACTGAAGTACATGTCACTGCTACCGCGCCAATGTTGGTTACCGTAATGTTGAGTTGACCCGTCGCCTCGGCGCGGCCCTGACCATCAATTTGTACCTCCAACTCCGGGGCCTGGAAGTCGCGTAGCGCTACAAACCATGGAATCATCACTTCTTCTGGTGTAAGCCCACCGTGGGCATGGATCTCCGAGCCTGTGCGGCCATCCGCCGTATAAAAGGCTTGCTCGCCGATTACCACCGCCGCATCAGTGGGCAAGGCAAATGTCGCATGATGGAGATAGGCAACTTCTTCCTCCACTACATAGCCATCTTCGGGAAATTGAAGGTCTGCATTGCCCCAAGCTGCGCGGCCATGGCTCTGCATGTTGGCAGGAGTGGGTAGTGTGCGTATAGCGTTACTTAACAGTCGGCCGTGGTCGGTGGTAATGACCACGCGCAAATTGTGTATGGCGGCAAGTGTCTCCACTACGTCGACAAGTTTGGCCGCAACGCCGTCCAGTGCGGCATCAATTTCATGGTACAGTTTGGCGGCGGTGTTGCGTTCGTGGTAGGTCGCATCGGGCTCCATAACGCGCCAAAAAACGATCTGGCCGGGTTTAGCCGCGTCAAGCTTAGCGACTGGAAAGGCCATATCGGCCACAATCTCACCCATTGGGGAGACCTTCGGTATGTGCAGAGGCGGCACACCTCGAAACAGGCTATCCTTGCAAAATTCCGTCACTGTGGGCAACGGCGCAAACGCCAGGTCATAGCTCACAAACGTGAGCCGATCGGTTCCCTCATCCAGCGCACGCAGCAGTTGCTGTGCGTCTGCCAAATGCAATCCATCCAATACCACTACCAGTGTAAGACTTGTATCCTGCTTCTGGTGTAAAGCCGCCATGCGATTAAAGGCCAAAAACGGCGCAAGCGGCCCGCCAGCCAATGCACTGCGATAGTTCGTGAGATACCAGGCGGCAAAGTCGTGGAGCAACATGTGAACGTGGCCAGCAGCATGCTCGTCGCCATGCCTGACTTGCCAGAGCCGGTAGGGCAGATAATGGTCGCGAAACCACGTCGCCACCGCCGCAGGCGCAGAGGGCAAGGCGGGTGGCGGCGGGGGTGGCAATAGCTTGCGGAGCTTGTCCTGTTGAGTGGTGGTTAAACTAGGCGCGAGTTGGGCAAAGAGCGCGCTTGTCAAGTGCTTGGCCTGACGACTGAAATGTTCATGCGCTACCTGCACCAGCGCCAGTCGCAGCGCCTTGACCAACGGTCGAGCCAACAGTTCTGGCAGTGCCTGCCCATGACTCTGCGCCAAAGCCTTCTTCCAGCGTCGCCTGGATTCGTCTAGCAAGGACGGGGGTAGTTCGCCAGGAAATGGCCGGAGCGTCGCATAGGTGTTGTCAGCTTCAACATCGAGCCATGTCAAGAGCGCAGTTGTAGCCGCCGCGTGGGTGTCGACAGCATAGAGCGCGGCCTCTGGGCCAGCCGCCTCTTGCTGCCATTGGGCCGCCAACGCTGCGCGTAGGGGCGCATCCTCGCGGCTCGGTTGGTTCTGGTGCAACCACAGCAGCCACGCGGCCGCATGGGCAGGCGAGGGAGGCTCATCCCACAGTACGTTTGGATAGAGCAGTTGCAGGAGCGCTGGCAGCCTCCACGGTCGTGTCAGTGTGTAGAGATGCGGACGAATTCGCGCCAGCAGCATGGTTGCATGCTCGCGCGACAGCGCAGGCACGAGGTCATGGAGAAAGACCAGGGGAGACTCTGTCTCCTGGACCGAGATCTCCCGCCCCTGGTAGAATCCTGCAGCCCAGTCGCAAAGGGCATTCCCCCGCACCATCAGTTGCGACTCTTGGACAGCGGCGGTCAAGAAAGCGCGCTCCGTCGTCACCAGCGTATAGCCTGTGGGCAGATCGGCGTCTCCTGTTCGGTCAAGCAGAATTGGACTCATCTGGTCATTTCCTTTATGACACGCGCATGCGCTCAGCGCCTGTGTTCTGCAAGATCTGTGCGAGCCGCTGCAAACATTCCTCTTGTTTCTGTCGCCCCCCAATGGCGCGGAAGGCTTGTTCCACCTTGAGGATGGCGTCGTTGTCAATGCACATTTGCATCTCGAGCCGCACTTTATGCAAATCTTCGCGTAGGTCTTCGGGAAAAAAGGGCGGAACCTTGCTTAGCTGTTGTGCAACGTGGGTGGGATTCGCTCCGGTTCGCGCCTGTTCAATGTTTTGTTTCAGCCACTGTCGCGCTCGTTCTTGGCTCTTTGCCACATGCGTCTGAATCATTTGTTGGATGCCATGCAGCATCGTACGCTGTACTTCGCTCAAGCCATTTTCAACCTGATTGGCCAAAGCCTCAAATCGCCGCATAACCCGCGCCTCATCGGTGGGCGATTGCGGCAGGTCCCGCTTAAAATCGTCCAATTCATCAAAGAATACGCGCAAACTATCGAGGTGGGTCAGTTTCTCGGCGAGCAGTTGCTCATGTTGCGAACTGACGAAGCGCCCTTGCTGCTTCATAATTTCATCGCGCAACTTGTCCACCGCGTGGCGGCTATTCACTTCGTCACAGCGCACCGGCAGTTCGGCAGCGAAGCGTTCGAGTTCTTTGACTACATGTGCCAACTGCGCCACCTTCGCATCACGCTCGCGCTCAATCTCTGGGGTCTGAATGGTGTAGCCCGCTAGCTCACCTTGCGCCTCGCGCAGCGTTACGAGGTTTGAGGTTAAGCTTACTGCGTGGATGCGCTGGAGATAGACCCCTTCCTGCTGGCCACGAACCAGGGCGTTCGATTGCTGGTCCAGCGCTGCCAGCGCGCCATCGACCTGCGCAATCAACTCGGGCAATCCTGCGCTATCCGTTGCCACGCGTAACTCACTTAGCTTGTCGCGATGCAGCCCCACCAGCGAGGTGTCGCTGGGCTTTTCCCAGTGTTGGCACTGCAATTTCACCACTTCACTCAGCCGCGCAACCAGCGCTGTACGCAGCAAGTGTTCCTCGGGCGCGTCTGCCTTGACCAGCAGTGACTTGGGCAAACCGCCTAACCCGTTGAGTTCCTCTACTAGCTTTGGTACATCTGTACTTTGTCGCGCTTGCAAGATGATCTCTTGGGCACGAGTGGCATAGGTGCGGGCTGCCTCGATCTCGGTGTTGAGTTGCGTAACCTTGGCCTGCGCTGCTGTGCGCTCTTGTGCTTGGTTGTGCTCGTTGTTTGCAAAGGGTTGCAGCACTGCCAAGGCGCTTTCAGCCTCCAACAAGGAAAAGATTTTGGTCGCAATCAGGGCCTTGACTTCCTTGCGCGTTCTGTCTGGATCGCGCCGCGCTATCGCAATCGTATGCACACCACACAATGCTTGGAGGAAATCTTTCGGGCCTTTGGCGAGTTGATCCTGCAGGAGTGCAATGCCAACTGTGCGTCCTTGGGCGTACACGGCGAGGTCGTGGTGATGGTGGGCAAACCAGGAAGCAAAAAGCAACGTAAGCGTGTTGTAATCGTAGCCATAGGGAGCGTTGAGCAGCACTAACAAATGTTTTGCAACGCGCTCCTCTGCACCGCCAATGGGAAATGCCTGATCTAAATAATCCCATCCGTGTTTTAGGCCAGGTTCCATGGGTGCTTTGATGGCGCATAATTGCGTCAGCACTCCCCACCCCTGGATCAAGTATTTGTCGCGCAACTCCCGGGCTACCGGATTGCTGTTCAGCGCCACGCTCAATGTCTCCGGCTTGGCCTCCAGGAGAATACTTGCCACCTGTTTCACGGCATTACGTAGGTTGTTGTTGCCCTGGGTTGCGGCGCGGTATTGCTTGAAGAAGAGCCTAGGTGCAAGACGATAGGCAGTTTTATAGACCGATTCGAGTACTTTTTGCAGTGAATAGAAGGGCAAGGTCGACAGGTTGGCACGCAGTGCCTGGGCGGCTACAAAGGTGACTCGCTGGCGCGACGTCGCGACATATTGATTGGATGCGCCAATCAGCCGCGTCAGTTCGTTGCGTGCCGACTGTGTTGAATCACGAAGCATTTGGTCAAAGGCTTCGCTGCCGACTTTGGCGCGTTCGCTGGTGGTCAAGCCCAACAGCACTTCTAGCCGCAGAAACGCTATGAACAATCCTGGTGTTGGTTCTGCTGGTAGGATCGCGACAACGGGCGGGGGTGCGTCTTTGGCCAAGGCACGGTCAATGACCTCAGCTGCGTTTGCGCGGAACCAGGCGACATCGTCTTCATCTTTAGCTACCAGCCATAGGACTGCGCCTCGTGCGCTATCCTCAATTTGGTAGCGGTTGTTGAGTTGATAGGGCTGGGCAAGTCGCTTGATCTCGGTGGTGTTAAAGTTGCTGCGGATCATGACTTCTTGACGCGCAGCCCAATCTTCGGGATTGCCCCACGGCACATCAACGCTTAAGTCTCGATAGCCATTTTCTAGGAGTTTGTTGTTGAGGAGGCGCAGCGTTTCGGCGGTAAAGCTCGCTTTTGCCATCTTGTCCCCGACCAGTTTTTCGCCACCGACAAAATCCACACTGGAGGGCCAGAAGGAGTAGAGCTTGGTCACTTGATCCTGGCGAATACTGCGTTCACCAAGCGCGGCCAGTGTGTTGATAACGGCTTGGCGGCTCTTGTCAATCGATGCGCTACCGGGTCCCACAGCTTCAACAATGAAATCAATTTGATCTTGTGGTGAGAGTAATATCCCCGCGGCTTGATAGAGATAAAGCGCCTTCAAAACTCGGTGCTGCGATTCGGACGCATCGTGGGTCAAGTTGCGCCGCGCGTTGTTATATTGCACATGGACTTCCGGTGAGATGCGCTGTTCAAAATAGTCAACCAACTCCACGGGCATTACCCAGTTGATCGCCCCCAAGTCATTCATTAAGGAATGCTCCAGCTTCGCCTGCACCTGTTTCAGGACAAAGCCCAAGACCGTGCGCGGATCACTAACGCCATCTCCTGCGCTAAAGTGGAGATTGCAGAGCAGCGCGGTGGTTAACGGGTGGAGGGGGAAACTGCCTTTGGTGACTACGCTCGCAAATCGGTCAGTGTCCCAGCGCAGCTCTGTGTTATAGCGCGCGGCAAACGCATGGTGCGCGATCATTGTTGCCCAGTCGAGCGCGGTCTTTACATCGGGGAACGTGGCAAATGCGTTCCACGCAAAGTCGCGCTGGCGCACGTATGCATCGATCACACTTTCCATCAATGAATAGAGCGCCACTTTTTTGGGAATGCGCGTCAGTTCCTGTTTGAGCGAATCACGTGCGTGGATTGAAAGCGCAGCGTTGTCGGCCACAGTTTGCGGGTCATATTGACCAAAGGATAAGAAGACCGCATGGCGCGGATGGTCGGAGATGCCATTGAGCAGGTCCTGCAATTCACCGCTGACCCCTTGCCGCCCATAGCGGTTGACAAAGAAACTAAATTCATCAAAGAGCACTAGCACGCCGCCAAGGGGTTTGCCTTCGCCACAAAGTTCTTTCACCGCCCAGCCAATCGTGTCTTTGAGGCTGCTTTGTGCCATCAGGTTCGGCACCATGCCTCTGGCGGCGGTGAGTGCCTCAATGCAATACTTGCGGACATCTTTGCGGTCGCGGACCGCGGCGAGTAGGGTGGGCATGTCATGGCCATGTAAGGCAAGCGCAGCATCGGCACGTTCGATCTCGGCGTCGGTCAATGTGATCAGGATCGACTCGGCATAGGTGTGCCACACCGGTGCCACCAGTCCTGCGGTTGCCGTGTGTTCATGTAGCGCGTGATCTAGGCCAGCGTAGAATTGTTCGGAAAGGGGAATGGGAACATCTCCACGCAGTCGGATCACTAAAAACTCGCCGCGATTCTCCTTAAAGGTGTGGAATTTCGCCGAGCGCGCGGGTTCGTTGATGGCATGGTCAAGCTTTTCTAGCACAATGTCCACTTCGCGCGACTTTACGGGCTTGGCAAAGTAGTTAGTCATTGCCAGGGCTAGGTGACTTTTGCCGTGCCCGAAATTTGCGAGCGCAAAGATGCGGTTGTCATCATTCTGCGCCGGGTTGGCGTGGAGGAACGTTTCGACAATTTGCTCCAAGAGTGTCACAGACGCAACACGCGTGGCTGCGCCTCCTGTGGCCCCCGGTGCCGCCACCGTAAAAATATAGCTCTGCAGCAAGGCCAGGTTCTCTTCTGGGTCGTCAAAGAGACTTAACTGGACATCGTTGCGAAAGCGCGCGGTGTCGTCAACGGCTATCAGCGAGGAAATCGGTTGTTTGTTGAGGGCCACAGATGTGTTCATGGGGGTATGCTCCTAGGTGTAAAATTCGGGTAGCGGATATACGCGAGCTGTTCGTCGCCAATTTTCAATTGCCGTGGTGGTCGGTAGCAAAGCATGGGCGGTAGCAGGCATCGCTAGCAGCAGCCCGCTGCGGCGATGGCTAAAGCCATTCAAGATAAACGACCACACATCGGCACGCCCGGCCACGGGCAGCCGGGCCAGCAATAAATCTACATTCCAGACTAGGGCACATCCCCCCGCACGCGGGTGGGAAGCAACCTGATCGAGCAGTTCTAGCACGCGGTTTGTATCGAGCGCCACAAAGTGTGCGTTGGGTGGCAGCTTTGCCAGCAACGCATGACGCATGTCCGCCAGATCAATGCCCACGCGTGCAGCTTCGTTGGGTACGTCCGCCAGATCAGCGGGTGGCACCAGCCAAAGCCCGGTGCGAACATGCAGCGTTGGATCGCGCAGCCGTTCAAGCAAGGAGAGTGGAATCGTCGATGCCATAGACGTTTCGCAGCATTGCCTCCCGGTCATGTGCCAGCAGCAGAAGTTGATATGGCCGCGCTGAACGATACATCTCTACAATTCCCGCGCGCTGCAACTCGCCTAGTGCGCTGATGACCGCGGCCTCGTCCATCAAGAAAAGGCTACCCAGGCCGCGCGCCTGCGTCAGATCGTCTAGGTTCACACTGAGTTTGCCGTCATGGCGGCGCGCCCAGTCATCGATGAGGGCAAAGCCAAAGGCCCACGCCGAGGGAGCATCGGGTTGGGTCACGACATAGTGATCACCATCCTGATACAAAATGCCCAGGTTGCCCAAGCCGTCACGCTTCAGATAAGTCCCCAAGAAGATTGTGGTCGTGGTTTTGAGGCCGGAGGCAGAAGCTGTTCTGCCCGCCGCCTGCTCATAGACACGGGCAATGGACTCCGTAATCTCTTGGCGTGTGAAGCGGTTGCCCACGCGGAAATAAGTCGCACACAGTTCGTGCCAAAATTCTGGACCAGGGCCGAAATGGCCGCTGAGAAAATAATGGAGTAGCCAGAGTGTGTCACTGTTATCCATCATGCGATCATGACTCGTAACAACGTGACCGAATTGTGTTACTGTAAGCCGATCATTGAGAATCCCTATGCCTATTGCATATTTGGGCATGGATTTTACATAGTTGTTCCCTAGGCTCGAATTTGCCCGGAGTTCACTTAATAATAAAGCCTTATTTTCAGGTGCATTTATGGATTCAATTGCTTGCGCCGCGTCAAGCACCTGTGTAATAGCCGGTCGATTAAGGCTAAAGCTTTCATGAAAAGCCATTGGAAGTCGATAGGCAGACAAGATTACCTCCCAAGAGACTGAACATCACTTATGATTTGGCAGATGCGGGTTAATGAGTGAGACTATCTGCTTTCTGAGTTCGGAACGTGCATCAGAATTTTTGAATACCAGGAATGCAAAGTCACTTAAGTAGGCGTACTCTATGTTTTCCCGAATGCGTTTGCTACCACCACCCGAAGTATCTAGTTTGGCGTATGCCTCCTCTCGCCCTTGCTTTGGCTGTAAATGCCAAAAACTTGACGAC
>JBBQIG010000106.1:0-11329 GCA_038324715.1 Anaerolineae bacterium
CGCAATTCCCCACCCCCCAATGGTTCACCCCGTAGAGCGCCATGAAGTACTTTCACGCCATTTGTGGTGAGATTAAGCCGTTCGCTAACATCCACACCAAAGGCTTGAAACTCCGCAGGAGAGCCACCACTGCCAATCCCCAATTCAAGCCTGCCCCCACTCAATATATCGACAAAGGCGGCATCTTCAGCAACACGCAAGGGATTATCAAAGGGCAGAACGATCACTGCCGTTCCCAAGCGAATGCGCTGCGTAACTTGAGCCGCCGCAGCCAAGAAGGGGAATAAGGACGGCAACCGCCCCACAACTTCCTGGAAATGGTGCTGCGCTAACCAACCAGTATCAAACCCCATCTTATCGGCGGCAACAAAGAGGTCAAGCGTCTCCTGATAAAGACGCCGTGGATCGCCTGGGCCTTCACTATGTGTTAGGAATCCTAAACGGAAGGGCTGAGTCACCTGTCACGCTCCATTTTGAAAAATTGCGTTTTGATAAGAATCTTCGTATATGACCAGGGTAGATGCTGCTCTGATTCTCAGCAGCCACGTTTGTCCGTAGCAAGTCGGGGTAGTGTTCGATGATTATGCTTTGGCAAGTTCGCCAATGCCAGCTTACCATTTCGGGCCTAGTTACGCATTGACTAGTACCCACGAAAATATCTAATGAATGCTATTGCAAATAGTACATCACCAAACGAGGGTTAAATGTGATAAAGAATCTGTTCGCGGATGCAACAACCTCTTTCAAACCATCTAGGATCAGAATAAACGCGGTGGCGCAGTATGCCAAAGTTTGGAGAGCGTTACTTGCATATCCTCACAGGCAACATACAAAAGAGGCAATATACGAAGTCGCAGCAAAAGCAATTCATCTGTCGCCGTTTATTCCTTGTAGAGATTCCTTGCAGAGATTTCATACGCAGATTGCTGATGGGGGTTCTTGTTATTCTTCATACGCATCATCTTCACAGGCTACATTTGAATAGCCAGATCGAAAAGCGCGCACAGTAGCCTGTTCAGGGTCAAAGGCATGGCGGATCACGCAGCCTGTATCATTTGCCAGCAAATGAATCGAAACTGACGCCTCCGCCGAGGTTGTCTTGACGGAATGAATGTCGCCATAGGGAGGCAGCAGTTTATAGAAACTCCCTGGTTGCAACTCATTGACTTCGGCAACGGTTAGGACTGCTCGTTCCACTGGGTCATCATGGTGGTGAGGTTCAAGGACATGAGCAGAGTCGGCATGATCTACCGCAGCGTCCACCTCCCGGCGTTCGTAGACTGTTTCCAGTTGTTCACCCCGATAAAGCCCCACATAGCCCCAAGCAAGATGGTCATGCACGGGCGTCTCGGAACCCGGTGGCACAACCAAGCTAAAGAGTGAGAGTGAACGATCCCCGGCACGAAAAAGCAGCCAACTGCCAATGCCGCCCCCCATGCCACTTGCGGCATAGGGGACAGCAAATTCGTCAGGCAGCCAGCTTGGGTTGCTCAACAACTCAGCAAAGCGTGAATGCTAAGCATCTAGCGCCGCCGACACATCATGATGGCTGTCGATTGCGCGCCGCACATCGTCAATGAAAGCACGGATGAGCGGTGTATCTAGAAAATATTCATCCTCTTCTTCAGTTTGAATACTTGCGTCTGCCATACTCTATTCCTTGATCCCACTCTTTGATCCCACTCTATGATCTCACTCTGAGCAAGCTTCTTTACTTACTCCAAAGCGAGTAATTGGAGACCCGACACAGGGAAAACTGCCACCTTTGCATTCGCAGGCACGGCGGGTGTAAGCAGGTCGATGACCGTCTGCCACTTACGGATGAGGATATCCTTGGGATGCTTGCGTTCAAAGTCATGGATTGGAAAGTTTTCCGACCAAATCAATGTTTGATCCTGACCTCCCAATACCGGTTCCGGGTCAGCCATTGGCTGGCGCGCGGTACGTAGCGCATTAAATCGGCCCCAATCCACGCGGTCAAAAAGCCCATGATAACAGATACCATCCACCGCAGGATTGACAACCACCGTATAAGCTTGCTCAAAATACTTGCGCGCCCAAAGTGCCTTACCACTCTGGATCGGATCCGAGTCCAGTGGATAGGCATTGACCACGACAATATCGGCCTCCCGGCGTATGGCATCGGGAATGTGCGTGCCGTATACGTGGCGCGCCTTATGTGCCCCAGCCCGTTGCGCTTGGACAAAATCACCCACATAAAGCGCCGCAATCTCGCGGCGGCTGTTGATCACCGCATTCACCACCACATCTAGCCCCAATACACGTGCCGCCGCCTCGGAAGCATCCCGATGGTCCGGCTCATTGCCCTGGCGCTCAATGTTGCCTTGGCCGCGCGAGGGGTAGAAGGTATGGAAGTGGAACATGGTGGCAAAGCCCGCAACCCCAGGCAAAATCAGTTTGGAGCCGCCGCCAAAACCAACTGCGCCGTGGGGATAGATGCCGCCAATCGTCATCTTGAACTCAGCATCAGCCACAACTCGGTTGAAGTAGAGAGGTGTGCCATCGGGTAGGCTGCCCAGCCCGCGCAAATCGCCCGCCATGAAGTTGTGGGAAGTGACCTCATATTCGGCCACAATGTTGGCACCCACCTTCTTTTCCAATTCCTCCTGCGTCTGAGGCCGGTGGGAGCCGCCACCCACCACGAAGCGAATCTCGCTTTTGGGTACCCCTGCCTCCACTAGTTCAGCCAGCACATAAGGGATCAGCTGGGCGGCAGGCGTAGGGCGACTTACATCGTCCACGACAATGGTGGCACTGCGTTTGCCCTTGGCTAGCTCGGCAATGCGACTAGTCCCAATCGGGTTGGCGAAGGCAGCTTCAATCGCCGTCGAGTCAAGCGTGGGAGCATCATGCGGCGGGAGCATATGCACCTCCCAACCTGACGGAAACTCTAGTGTGAGATCACTGTCGCCATACCACGCCCGCGACGGCATCGTCACTGCACGCCGAGTCACCTGCCGTACCTCTGGTTCCTTAATCATCTGTTCCTCCGCAGAATCTGTTACTGGCACACTACGTTTTGGGGAGTTGGTGGAGATTTGAATTCTAGCAGAGTGGCGCGCGGTTTGTCGAATTTATTTGTCGGATTGATTTGCCACTTGATTGCGGCTGATTAGCATGGGCAGGCCCTATACTTATCTGCACTAGATAGCAAATGCCCCATGTCACTTCTACAAATTGATACCTACTCTGCAACGTTCATTGAAAGATCCATGTTCACTTCATTGATAGCGTCAATCTCTACAGTGAGTGCATCAGCCTCGCATTCAAGCACATGACCCCTGCCAGCCGATCTTCTTTCAATTGTTTTTGCGCACCAATTGCTCCATGACCCAACCAGTGCGCGCGCCAGATTCGCCTGTGCTTGGGCATTCACCGCGCCTTAAAAGCTGATCGACCACGGTTTGGATCAAAGGCTGTTGTACATGGGCAGGCATCTCAAAATGGGTTTTCTCAACCTCACCTTTGCGCACAACCACCACTGGCTCATCTAACGCAAAGCAAGCAAACTGAATACGTCCTTGATCCCCAATGATCTCAATCTGATCGCGCGACTCATGTGCATCTACTGTAAAAGACCACAACCCAACTCCTTGCACACCCGAAGCAAAGCGAAAGGTACCACTTACAATGTCTTCAGCCTCATACAGCCCCGCTTGGTTGCCGTTCATTCCATGTGCTTCCGCAATTGGCCCCAGCAAATAGTCCAGAATGTCGAGTTCGTGGCTAGCGAGATCAAAGAAATAGCCCCCACCTGCAAGCTCCGGTTTGACTCGCCAGGGGATAGTATCAGGGCTATAGTCATCGGGCTTGGGTGCTTGCAGGATCGTGGCAGTTACAGCGCGTACAGTTCCAATTGCCCCTGCCTCAAGCAACTCCTTGATATAGACAAACTGCGGCAAACGCCGCCGATAGTAGGCAACAAAAAGCGGCACACCTGCCTGGTTGCATGCGTCCACCATTTCGCGACATTCAGCATAGGTGCGTGCCATTGGCTTCTCAACATAAACAGGCTTGCCAGCCGCAGCCACACGTTTCGTATACAACGCATGTGAGTCAGGCAGCGTGGCAATGTACACCGCATTCACCTCTGGATCATGAATGATCGCATCAGCATCATCGCTCCATTTTGCAACACCATGACGCGCCGCATAATCCTTTGCCTTCTCGCCGTTGCGTCGCATCACCGCCACCAAAGCGGATCCGTCTGCCTGCTGCAAACCAGGACCACTCTTCACCTCAGTCACATCACCACAGCCAATGATTCCCCAGCGCACAACTTCCATCACAGTTCGCCCTTCCATGTCCTCTATAACTCACTCGTTTTTGCTCACTCAATTAGCCAAGAAATTTGGGAAATTCCAACAAGAACTTCATGAGATCAAAATAATAAAGTTGACGCATTGACAGTGAACACCGGGTGATCACCGTCAATGCGTCTTGAAGTCACACAGATTTAGTTGCCAATCTGGGTCATTCTGCGCCTTCAATACAAGCAGAGACTACTCTATCTTGGCCTAAAACACAATGCCCCAAATCACCCCTTCAAACGCTCAGACCAACCACTCAATAAAGAGTCGAGAGTCTAGTCAAGTGGCAGAATCGAATAGGCTACCCACGAGCGACATGAAGCATAAGCCAAATTCTCTACGGCCCTTTTGCGCTCCACGAGACATCTACATCCACATTGTAGACAACATCCACCTCGCGGATCATGAACCAGGGGCTACCATCTTCAAACCAAGTTCCATTCACCCAAAGTGTCTTCTCGCCCTCACCGTTTGCATATCGCATCACTTCCCAATAGAGGAGTTGTCCGCTTACGGGGTCAAAGCGCACAACGAATCGCTTCTCCTCTGCACCAAAAGGCACCACAAGCAATGCCGTATCATCGTCAACCGCCTCCCAGCGCACGTTGGGATCGGTGACGAGAACAGCAGGAAGCCACTGAATGATCTCAGCCCACATGCCGAGATTGCCACCCTGATCTAGCTTTGGATTATCTGTCGCCACCGCCCACGGTAATTCCTGGCGCTCCTTGCCATCGACGTAATACTCATTCACCTTGAGCACTGGCAAACCAAAGAATGTTACTTCGATGTAGTGACGATAACTGCGACCTGCTTCGTGCAAAAAACTAAAACGCACGGGAAGTGTCATGTTGAAAAGGGGTTCGATGCGCATCGTACCTCGCCCACGGATGACAGCCGACCGAATGACTGGTATCTGTTCACCATAAAGTTGTCGATAAAAGCGCTCCACCGGCGCAGGCAACCCAGCAGGCAAGGGAACGGTCTCTGGCGGCATGACAGGTTGTGGAACCGAAGCAAAAGAGGCGGGCTGGAGGAGCGTTCCTATCCAGCCCAATCCGACCAGGGCTGCCAAGATGCCAACCGTGATCATCAGCCAGTTCACTACTTTAGGGCGTGCTATTACAGGTCGTGTGCCTGTTACGGGTATGGTCGTCATGTTTATCTTTATCCATCTGAATCTATTACAAAACACTCGGAATGGACATCTTTACAAAGAAACTTGTGCAGGAGCATGGTTCGCATCAGCACTCTCCTGAAAGAGTTGGTCTGCCCACGCACGAACTTTCTGCCAGTCGCGCAGGTCAACTTCTTGAGCACCCCTCATTTTGCTGATCATGCGGTCAAACCAATTTAATCGGCTAAAGTCCAGTTTACCCGCAAAAAATGCTTCATCTTGGGTGTTTAGGAATGGTCGCACCGCGTCTAAATAAGAGACCCGCTGCTTGCGACTAGCCTCGCTTTCATCCAAAGCTTCGAGGTGGACAGTAAAGCAAGCGGTCGGCACTTGGTTCAATTCCTCCCCATGTTCCTCCGCAAACTTCACAGCCGCGGGCAGCCAACGTCCCATACGCACCGCGCTACCTAAGACAACCGCATCATAACCACTTACATCCACCACATCCTCAACGTGCTGAATGTCTACACTCTTGCCGCGTTGGCAAAGCTCCGCACCAATTGCGTTGGCAATTTCTGCAGTTGAGCCACAGCGGCTGGCGTAGACAATAAGAATTTTGTTCATTTCATCTTCCTCTCCACAACTCGAATCTCCAAAACTGACGGCTGAGGGCTGAATAGCAAGTGCTGTCACACCCCCACAAGCCAAAATACTTACGAATATGCCTCCGCCAGCCAACAGCAAGAGGCGGCGACGGCTGATCTTTGTAGACTCGTCCATGATATTTCCCCCAATACAGCTAAACCCCGCCTAGAACCTTTGTTAACACACGTTGCTTCGGCAGTAGCTCTAACTACCCTGTTGATGCAGCGGCTGCCAAGACGCCTCGCCTCCCTCCTGCTCTTGTTGATCATGTAGGTTACGCATATAGAGTAACAGGCCGATCAAGCCGACCACGGCAAGAAAGAGGTACATGGCTAGCTGGTCAAACGCAGGCATAAGCCCGCGCTGCACCTTGAGTAGCTCCCCACCCGTCAGCAGAATTCCAGAGACGGTAGCCTTGAACAGAAGTGGCCCGCTGAGCAAGAATCCCACAGCACGCCGTCGCCAAATTTGGTGGGCGGCAAAGAGACATGCAGGGATGAGAAAAGCCAAATCTAGAACAAAGACAAGATCGGTGTCGCCGACTTGCTATGCCTGGATGCCTTGCCACATCATCGTTAGCCAGATGGGGACAAAGAGCGCTGTCATTCCCAACACGCCACTGATGAGCCGCACAGGCATCCTCTCATCAACCTGTTGGCGAAAGCGTTCCAGATCGACGCTAGCCAGCAAACCGAGCAGAGAAAAGGTCGCCAGCCCCATCAGTGCAAGATAGAGTGGATAGTAACTGGTATAGACAAAATCAAAGCAGTAGAAAGCGTAGTAATAGGCGACGTAAACCAATATCCCCAGCCAGATGACAAAGGCTCGCAACGAACCACGGCTTGTCAAAATCATCGCCGCCACAAGCAGGGGCGCAACCAGCAGCGACAATCCATCCTGGAAGAACTGGAAAGCCACCAACTGTTCATTTAAAAAGGGTTGATAAATGTCCTCTACAAAGATTCCAGCGGCAGCCGTAATCAAGAGTAGCCCGACGATCAGAATACCCATCAGGTAATAGGGGCGAATAGAATTGCGTATCATCCTTTCTTTCTCCTTACCTCCACCACGTACTACAAACGGTGGAACAACGCACCATCTAACACCTACATCAGAAACCTAACATCAGAAACCTAGATCAGAAGCGGAATCCCAATAAATTCCAGTAGTTGACCCATCCCACAAATACCACCGTTGCGACAAGGACAGTCCCATAATGCACTCGCTCCACACGCGTAAACTCACGCCAGTTCCGCAACAGGATGAGAGCGGCACCAATTGTCGACGCAACCGCCAGCAGCGGCAGGGTCAATACACCAATCAAGGCGCGATTCACCCCATACAAAAGTGACTCTTCTAGCGTCAGCAGCAAGCCAAAGGGCAAGAGCAGCCCCAAGAAACAGACGAGAGCTATCAACCATTGCATTACAGGATGTACCGGAAGACTACTCGTCGCCTCTCTCCCTTTGCGCAGTAGCTTGCGCAGAGGAAACGCAAGCAGTGCCAAGAAGAAAATCAGCTCACACACTATCAGAACGAAAATTTGGAAATCCGCATTCTCATACCAGGGAACCTTCTCATAGGCGCGATAGGGATTGTTACCGATAAAAAGTCGCGCACCCTGATCTGCGTTGTCAGCATGAAAGACCAGCTCGCCCTGACCATCTAAGGCTCCATCCGCCAGACGTAGCACGTTCGGCTCCACCGCCACCCACTCCAGCGGGGTTGAACCAATGCCTTCTGTTGTGAAGACCCCATCTAAACCCGCGCGCACCTCTACATCAGCGTAATTCCCGCCCAGCAGCCGGACAACCTTGCCAAAGGTCGTCTGGAATATGCGCGTCGAGCGATAGCTGCCCGTCAGCTCTTGCGTCTGATCCGCAGAGAGGGGAATGGCTTGGGGTGGCACAGCCTCAGCAGGAAAATAGTGGTTCATAAATGCGCGTCGAAACTGCTCGCCTGGCCCAAAGCCACCATTGCTGTTGTATGCCACATAGACGCCAAGTCGCTCTTCGGGCAGCAGGAAAAGTGCGCTGCTGGATACACCTGGATTGTTGCCCTCGTGCCGCAAGATTTGCTGACCATTTTGCCTGCTCTCCGCAAAGCCATAGGCAATTCCACTCACTTGCGGATCATGGGCAAAGAGTTGGCTGTGCATCTGGCGCAAGATTTCCGCTTGCAGAATGGGCGAATCACCCTCTGCGAGATGAGCCATCATGAACTTTGCCATGTCAGTCACCGTGGTGTGACCCTCTCCCATCGCGCCCACACGTAAATAGGTGAATGGCACAGCATGGAATTCGCCATCCGCGTAGTGGTAGTTTGTGCTGACGTCGTCCGCGAGTGCAGCGGGAACCGGCTGGCGAAAGGTGCTGTGTATCATACCAAGCGGTTGGAAGACATGCTCTTCCACATACTGCTCAAAAGGAAGCCCAGAGACGCGCTCCACAATATAACCAGCGAGTGCCGTGCCATAGTTCGAGTAGGCAGAGACAACGCCTGGTGGACGGACGCGCACGGGCATATTTTCTGCAAGCCACAGACCGGCAGTTTCAATTTGGCTAGCATCTAGCGCATAAAGATAGCCTTGATCATCAAACCCTGCGCTGTGACTCATCAAGTGCTTGAGTGTAATCACTTCTGGAAATGTTGCAGGAATCTGAAAATCAAGATACCTATTGACATCACTCTCCAGATCGACTTTGCCTTGTTCGACAAGTTGCATGACCGCTGTCCACACAAACAACTTGCCTGTTGAGTCAGTGCGCAAAAGCGTTCGATCCGCAATTACGGGTAGTTCACTCTCAAAGTCTGCCCCAAAATCTGCATCAAGGTCTGCATAACCGTACCCTTTGGCGAAAAGCAATTCTCCATCTGCCACCACTGCCACGCCCGCACCTGCAATATGATGCTCATTGAGTTGCGTTGAAATCAATTCATCCAGAAACGCCTCCACCTCATCTGTATCGCTTAGCCCATGCAGGCGTACAGCCCCCTCCCGCTCTTCTGGATAGATCTGGGTCAGCACGTGGTTCACTATTGCAGCCTCAAATTGTTCTGGCGTTGCCCTATCTCCACCTTTAAGCCAGATCAACTCTGTATGCAAGTTGCCTCTGGTACCCTTTATGGGTGAGCTGGACGCAAAGAGCGATGACACATTCACAGCAAGCATTGCCACCACAAGAAGCCACAACAGCATACCCTGGATTGTGCGCGCCATAGATTGTCTATTGAGTTCGGTAGATTTAGAGACGACTGCACAAGAAATAGCTCTCATATCAAACACCTTTAGATGGCTGGATCTACATGGCATGGAGCGGTCTATCTGCCTACTCGCCCTGTGTACATCCACGCATGTTTGTCATCGGATTGCGAAGCCAACACAAGTAAGCCGGCAGAACTGCGCGTATACGGGCCATCAAGCAAAGCCAAAACCTCCTGCTTACTGAAGCTTGCGAAAGCACAGCCAATGAATTAACTCATCCACCTGTTGCGTAATAGCCCCTCACACTCGGCAGCAGCGCCAGAATAACAATGACCATACCGAGCAGGCCATAAATAAGCTGGAACGGTGGCTGGGACTGGTAGCCGATGATGAGGATTTCCACCCCAATCCAGACAATAAGCGCAATCCCCACCAGCAGTGATGCGAGCCACGACCATGCAGAACGGATCCAGAGGCCATAGACCACAATCAGGGGGAATATCCCCAACACGAAGAGGAGAATGATCCCAGGAATCAGGTAATCGTCGAAAGGCGATCCCTGCAGCCAGCTAAGTGGTATTTGCAGGGCTTCACCGCTTGGATCGGCGACAAGCCCAACGCCGCCGACCACTCCGCTCAGCCCTTGAAACAACAGGCAGGCCATGAGCAAGTAAAGGGCTACAGATCGAGCCGGGTGTTCTGTTGGCATCTAGTACATCCTTTCATTTATCGGCCATGCATAAAAGGCCCATATGTGCTCACCCTCTATGTGTACGGGACCTAAACCACATTCGTCGGGTACCAAGCCAAAGAACGATCCGTGCACGAGTAGCAGTGCAGCCAAAATCGCCAGATTTCTCAGTTATCTATTTGAGCCTAACACCATCTAACCCTCTTGTTATCCTTTCCTGGCGCAGACTTGTACCTGGTCAGTAAGACAGCTTTTCCCTAGTCTCGCGGCTAGCAGCCTAAGAACCCACTCTACGCCTCCCGATCTGATCTAATGACCAGGTAAACACTGCCCTGTAGCACAGTCACGCGCATGCATTTTTCCAATAGACTAAATGTACGAGTTGCCGCGCATT
The DNA here is from genome assembly GCA_038324715.1 of Anaerolineae bacterium. Classification (GTDB taxonomy): domain Bacteria; phylum Chloroflexota; class Anaerolineae; order Caldilineales; family Caldilineaceae; genus QEUY01. Next base: position 10,384 of record JBBQIG010000106.1, read on the forward strand.
TTCCTGCTTTGGATTTCAATGGCTTCTAGCTTTGCCGCCAGAAATGCAGCATGCAACCTTGGTGGCTGCGTATGCAGAAATCAGTGGTGGGAAATAGACGGGAAGATGGAGGTTGACCATGATCTACAAGGAACTGTCACCCCGATCTGGATACGTACGCGTAACATTTGAGATTCCTGCTTCCGTGTGGGCAAGCCATGTTTATTTAGTGGGTGATTTTAACAACTGGGATTCTTGTGCGTCCCCATTCCAACAACTCCACAACGGAGTCTGGCACATCACGCTCGAACTACCGGCCTGGCATCGTTACGAATTTCGATATCTAATCGACGGTCACTGGACGACCGACTCCCATGCGGACGGTTGCACAGAAGCCAATACAGGAAATGGGAGCAAGACAGTCAATAGTTTCGTTAATACAACCTTGCCGCTAGAAAGTTTGGCAACCTCGGTCGGTCATAGCATGGTGCATGAAGCTGCACTAGACAAAGGAATCGATCTAGTGAAGAAGCAAGAGGTTAGAGAGCGTCATTTAGAGGGGAAATAAAGCAGGCTGATTCGCCTGGGGCTGTTTGTAGACCGTGACGAGTGGACTCATCTGGCAGTAAAAGGGAGGGACAAAATGCAAAGCACTTCAAGCATGGAAATGTTGAGGTGGGAGAGCAATGCCACTGCGGATCATTCCCTCTGGAAGAACCTCTACCAGGTTGCCTTTGTAGCGGCGTTGCTCGCCTTATCCGCAAATCTGGCGGATGTCGTCCTTGGGGTTGGGGAAAACGACATCACCACCTATGGCTCCAAGAGTGCCATTGAATGGTTTGCGCTCTTGGAGGACGATTGGTTCAAGGGTCTATACGTACTCGGAATCTTAAACATTGTCTACATCATGTCGATGATTCCAGTTTATTTTGCCATTGTGGTAGTGCACCGTCACTCAATTTGGGTT
>JBBQIG010000107.1:0-11289 GCA_038324715.1 Anaerolineae bacterium
GGCTTCCTCATTGGCTACGTCCATCACGCGCTTGAGGCGCGGGGTGATGAAGACCTGTGCTGTCGGGGTTGCGCCATAAGGCATTCCACCCGACTTTGGCGCATGTTCCAGAATAGCTTCTAGCTTCTGCACAACGCTATCCGCTGGCACTTTGAGCTTTTCTAGAATCTGTGCAATTGCGCCATCAGTTTGTTCCACCAGAGCCAAGAAGACATGCTCGGTATCTACCTGGGTATGCTTATATCGTTGAAGAATCTCATACGCCCGCATGGCGGCTTCTTGGGCCTTCTCTGTAAATCTATCGAATCTCATCATTCTTTCCTGTACGTTGTACCCCTCGTGTTACTGAAAGTTACCCCTTCGGCGACTGTTATTAGATTACTCCTAAGCTATCTTGTGTAGCGTATAGAAGATTCCCAATCTGCAACCTTCTAAGATAGGTCTAATGGAATGCAAACAGTCATCACTAACGTCATAAAACTAACGTTACAAACAGGTCAAAAAATAAAACAAGGTGTTCTCGGTCTATAAACGGTTGGCAACCACACGTTTTGCTCAAACTACTTGCTATAAATCAATTGCCATAAGTAGTTGCCTACAAGCAATACGCACAGTATAGCGAGAATTTGATAGCGCGGGACTAGCGGATTGCTAGCGAAATGATAGAATTTGGGTAGCTATGTTCAATGAGTGCTTCTTTGTAGCGAGAGCATAGGTGCAAGGAAAGCGTCCTAAGTTCTAGGCGTGCAGGTTGTCATAGGTTGTCATGCCGCGCCCTGGGGAGCACCCGTTCGCTTGCGAGGCATAGCCCACTCTGCTCTGTGCGCTTGGCGGAGAGAGATTCCTACGGAATGACAGAGACCCTTTTGCTCGTAGTGGCCGAGATTCCTCTAAATCGTGGGACAGACTCTAAGTACAAAGACAGAATCAAAGACAGAAGGGAGTAAGTGAAACAATAGGTAGTAAGTAAAGACTTATAGAAATGTTGTCGAGTTGACATGAGGAAGGTTAGACTCTATAATGCCTCATATTTTTCTGAACATTATTATAAAAATTAACTATGCAAACATTCTGTGGTCTTACTACCGATGGAATGCTAGATTATCTAGCCGCCATTTATAAACTAGCTCAAGCCAATGACCGTGTCACAACGAGTGCATTGGCTGATATGATGTGCGTGTCACCTCCGGCGGCAAGCAGCATGCTCAAGCGGCTACAAGATTCAGATTTTGTGGAGCGTTCTGCGCCAGATGGCATTACCCTGACTGAGCAAGGACGGCTGGCAGCACTTCAGTTGATCCGTCGCCATCGCCTCTTGGAGGCATTTTTGGTTGAGGTGATGGGCTTTACGTGGGATCAGGTGGATGTGGAAGCCCACCGGCTCGAACATTCTGTGAGCGCTGCGTTTGAAGAGCGCATGGATCGCCTCTCTGGTTATCCCACTCACTGCCCACATGGTGATCCAATCCCTCTCAAGGATGGCACACTTCCCGATGAAAAATTAATGGCTGTGACCGCTCTAGAGCCTGGTCAACAGGGAGTGTTGCGCCGTATTGGCACCAATGAACCTAGCATCTTGCGCTATCTAAGCCAGCTTAAACTGATGCCCGGTCGCGAAATCCGTCTGGTTGATATGGCACCCTTCAATGGCCCAGTAACCTTGGAACTGCTTAACCTAATCAATGGTGATGCTCAGTTCAATCCTACTCAAATTTTGGGGAGTGAATTGGCTGATCAACTCTTTGTGCGAGTTGGGTAACAATCTTGCTTCTTCCGCACGCATCTGATTCTGCAAAAGTTTACTTGTTGAGCTAGGCGTGCTCACAACTTTAGCCCTAAGTCTGGCTAAGGAGTCAACTTTCTATGGAAATTGTCGATTATATTGCTGCTGGTGGTGTGATTATCCATGATGACAAGATGTTAATTCTGGATCGTCCCAGCCGCGGCGAAGTGCGACTGCCAAAGGGTCATGTAGACCCAGGCGAAAGCCATGAAGAGACGGCTGTGCGTGAGACAATTGAAGAGACTGGCTATTTTGAATTGGAGATTGTCGCCGATCTAGGTCAGCATCTTGTCGAGTTTGATAACAAAGATCGCCACTATCGCCGCACTGAGCATTACTACCTATTGCGCAAACTTGGTGATGGTCAAGAGCCACGCTCACCCAAAGACGAAGAACAATTCCATGTCCTGTGGGTTCCCCTGCTTGAAGCCGTCGAACTGCTCACCTACCCCACTGAGCAAGAGGTCGCTCTGCGTGCCATTGCGGCGTATCAAGGCAAGCCAGTGTAGCTAATGAGAAGCATAAACAAAAACGGTGACAGTCACAATCGCTTGTGAACTGCCACCGTTCTGTTTTTTGCCATTGTTTTCGCCATTGCCATTTGTGCAATGCCAGAAGAGCAGATGCAACGAGCAACTGCACCAATGGAAAAAATCCCAACCGCCTAAAACCTACTGTGCGTTGGGTCACTGATGGTGGCATGGTCAATGATCATGCCACTTTTTGTATTAAGTGAACTTGCTCAGTTCACTGTCGCTTGCGTTAGTTACGGAAGCGATAGGTCACGCGGCCGCGCGTCAAGTCGTAGGGACTCATTTCGACTTTGACTTTATCACCCAGCAGTACGCGAATGTAATACTTACGCATTTTGCCGGAGAGATACGCCAACACAGTATGCCCATTTTCCAGTTCTACACGGAACATGGCATTGGGCAGGGTGTCGACGATCTTTCCCTCTAATGTAAGTGTTTCTTCAGAAGCCATGTAACTCCATTCTGAATATGCTTATCTAAAATATGCTTAAGTTTGCTATGATAGCAAAGACCACCGACAAAGAGAGTCAATCCCTCCTCGCCGGTGGCTTACTGGACCAGTTAAAACCTACAGGGCGCGCTTAGGAAGGCGTTGAGATTTGCGAATGGCCTTTTGGCGCTTAATGCGCTTGACCTCGCTTTTGGACGTGAACCATCGTTTTTGTCGGACGATGGGCAGGATACGCGCTTCTGCGACGGATTTGCGGAACCGCTTTAGAATGCTCTCCTGGCTCTCACCAGCTCGAAGTTCTACGCTCATTAGAATTCACCTCCTCTCGAAGCTGAACGACACGCCATGGCGTGCAAGCTATGCTTAGATGAATCACACACATGCATGATTGCTATCTAGGGCTGTCAACTGCTATGGCTGTCGACTCTAGCTATCCAGGCACATTCACCCATAGGGTGGGCTGTGCCGGCTAAGCTTTCTTGCCTAAGTGGTTGCAAAGTAACAAGGTTTATACAACCGAGGCGATAAATAAATCTTTCGATAAATCTATGGACAAACAAAACAGATACAATATCTTCAACCTTGCAAAGTATACTGTATCTGCTATTAGACGTCAAGAAATTGTGCTACAGAGTCGAGATACTCCCTCTTCTCTATTCCTCAGTTTCTTCTTGGGTCGCTTCCTCAGTTGCTTCTGTCTGAACGCCAGTGACCTCAGCATTCCCACTCTCATTCCCGCGGTCGCTCTCATCACTGCTATCCAGAGTACTACTATCTACAGTGTCATTGCTATTGACAATCTCGCTGCTATCTACAATCTCGCTGCTATCTACAGTTTCGTTGCTATCTACAACGTCATTGCTATCTTCAGTGTCTTCGGTGTCACTGCTGTCGTCTACAACCTCACGACCACCTTCAAAGCCCTCGGCTTGGCGCAGGCTCAAGCCGACACGTTGACGCTTGCGGTCAACACGCAACACCTTGGCTTGCACTTCATCGCCCACACGAATGGTCTTGAGTGGTTCTGCCACGGCAATATCAGCAATCTCACTGATGTGGATCAACCCTTCAATACCAGGTTCCAACTCTGCAAACGCACCAAAGTCAACGATGCGGGTAATTGTGGTCTGAACCGTGTCACCGGGTTGATAGCGTTCTTCGACCGAATCCCATGGGTTTGCCAACAGCCGCTTGCGACTTAAGCCAATGCGCTGGTTATCCTGGTCAATGCGAATCACCTGTACATCAATGGTCTGCCCCACTTCCAATGCTTCGCGGGGGTGGTTGATGTTGGACCAGCCGATCTCACTTACATGGAGCAAGCCGTCGGATCCGCCAATATCAACAAAGGCACCAAAGGGGCGCAGGCTACGTACTTCGCCCGTGATCATGTCGCCCACACTGAGCGTCTTGAAGAGTTCTTCGCGGCGCGAGGCTTGATATTCTCGCTCTGCCAGCGATTCAGACATGACCAAGCGGCGGCGGCGACGCTCCACCTCAATCACTTTGAGGCGCATCGTCTGACCATTGCGATTTTCTAATTCAATTCGCCGTTGATCTTCTGACAGGTTGCGAGGCATGTCCACAATATGCGAGGCAGGTACAAAGCCGCGCAGATGGTTGAACTCTACCGTCAACCCACCCTTGTTATAGCCGACAACTTGGTGGGTCGTAATCTCGCCACTGTCCATCAACTCTTGTGCGCGCACCCAGTCGCGCTGTTGAAGTGCATCCGCCATGCTCAAGACGAAAATACCATCATCGTCCGGCTGCTTGCTGATCACCACATCAACAGTTTGGCCTTCGTGCAAATTTTTGACGAATTCCTGGTCTAGGCGCGATAGATCGGACTGGGGTACGACGCCATCGCGCTTACTACCGACGTTGACTAGCAACTCCGAAGGTCTGATCTCAACAATCACCCCTTCTCGCAGGTCGCCGCGCCCTGGCAAGTCCAAATCCAAGTCCTGTTCGAGATACTGCTCGAACAATTCCAGATCAGTTGCTTCTCTGTATTCATCTGGATCCTGGACGCCGCCCATCTCGACATCGAATTGTTTCGCGTCTGGCATCGTAACGTTACTCCGAAAGATTTGACCTGAATGGATATAGGACCGCACGTACAACTAGTAGGCCTAACCACAACTTGTAAACACAACTTGTACGTAACGGCAAAAATGAACTCTACTAGCACAAAGATTATAACAGGACGCTAAAGAGGCGTCAAGGAAATTATTTTGGCAAAGAGTGGATTTCCTACAATTGGAGTCGCTTTTTTAGCTGCTCCCACACTTGTTTTAACTTTTCAAGCCGATCTGGGGCCACTTTGCCACCCGCATAGCTTACCTGGACAAATGCCTCTGTTAATTCTTCAATGGCTGCACGATTGGCCTGAACAACAGCTTGGTTGGCGACCACCTTATCGGCATTTGCGTCTACCTCTTTGCCACTTGCATTTACATCTCCAGGGGCATCCTCAGGGAGATCCTCTGTGGCGTCATCTATGGCACGTTTCGCTTTGAGTTGTGCCGCCAAGCGGGGCGCAAAACGCAGCGGTGTTTCGGCTTCTTTACGTGGCAACCCGACTTCTTCTGCCCGTTGCAGCAACGCTAGATAGTAATAGCGCACCTGGCGTTCAGGGTCTAGCCCGCGCAACCCCAACCAACCGGGCAGCCCAATATCATTGCGCTCTGAGGCATTGCCCTCTCGATTTGCTTGTGCCCTCACTCGTTCGGCTTGCCATGTCTGATAGGCGCCAAAGAGCAGTCGCCAGCGCTCACGCAACATCTCCCAAATTCGTCGCGCCCACGCAAAGTTTGTCCCCTTGCCGCTAAAGTAAATATAGGCGGCATAGCCCAAGAGAATTGCGGCAAATACCCAGAAAACAAGTCCTCCTGCCCAGGGAGGCAGCAGGGCAGCACTCTCTGGCGGCACCTCCATCGGCGGCGCGGGCATGGGCGGTGGTGGTGGCGGTGCTGTTTCCTCCACTGGCTCCCCAGTGAAGAAGGAGAGCAAGGTGAGGAAGAGCGTCATGAAGAACCGGAAGACGCCAAAGATAAAGAAGTAAATCGCGTATAGAATTGCTGACAGGATTTGGGCTAGGTAGAAGGTTCCTCCCAGCGGCAACAGGGCAGAGACAATGCCGATGAGAAGAATGATCACCAGGGCATAGACCGGCCAATTTTGCAGCACATTTGGCGCACTCGGTGTCTTTTGTAAGGCCCAACGTGCCCGCAACAGTGCCAATTGTCCTTGGCTAATCAGAATCAATCCTGATAAGAAGTAGACAACAATCGCGCCGATGACTGTGGGGTCAATGTTTTGGCGAATAATACCCAGAAAACCACTCTCGGGCAGGTCATATCGTGACCCTGCCGCGAAGATGACAAGAAGGATGCCCCCCACCACCCAACGAGCGACAAAGCGCCGCAAGATCGCAGGACGATCCGTGAAGACGGGGCGTGCCCGTTCTTGCCAGCGGTCGCCTACACTTTGCACCACATAGAGGTCATCGGGTTGTAGCCCCAGCGCCAACAGGTCTTCGGTCATGGCGGTAGAGAGTACCCACGCCAGCATCACGACCAGTGTGCCGACGATGAAATAGCCATCCAAAAAACTGTCAATCGGACGAATCAGGAACTGCTCAAATCCCGGGAAGCTATCCGTAGTGAGCCAAATGGCGATGCGCGTAACGCCGATGATCAGGAACATTTCGGCTGCGCGATAGCCTGTGCTACGTTTGTTGCGTTGGGATGGTTGAGCAAGCCAGGTAGTGGTAACGCTGCCCGTGATCGACGCAAGCACCCCAATGAAGGCCAATAGTTGCGTATAGACAGGGGGCAACGAAGGCATGAAGCGGCGAATAAAGGCCAACATTGCCAACACCAAACAGACTGAGGCAAGGGCAATGAGGGTGGGACGCAGTATAGAGTGCACCCAAGAGCGATCCATCAACTCTGACGGAGTGGCAAGCGCGGCTTCAATGCCTTCGGCGGTTGCGTTGGCTATGTTGGTTGCGCCTGTTTCGTTTGTGGGTGAAGCAGTGGTTTCTGCCACAGGTCAGTCAATCCGCTCGTAATCATGTAAGTAAGACAGGTTGGTTGACGATATTTTGAACATACTGAGTGCTGATATGTTGAGCATTCATGTGCCGAGAGAGCGACATATTCACAATAGCTTGCCTCAAGACGGCAGATTGTGCAACAGTGGTGCGTAGGTGCTTATCTGCTTCAAGGACTATGAAATTATTCGCCAGACAATTGGTCGCTGCTCTGTTGCAGCAGTTGTAAGAGCGCAAGTTCATCCAGTGAGTGATGTAGCTCGTTGCATTCTTCCTCGGTATGGCAATAAAATTCGGCCATTTTCCCTTGCTCATAGGTGGTAAAAATGGCCGGGTGAATATAGGATTGGCGACAGACGGCAGGTGTATTTCCCAATGCCTGCGCCACCTGTTTCACGATTTCCACACTCTGCTTTTTGATCTCCGCCTCACTGCTGACCGGCCCACACTCATTGAAGAGGCGTGCCGCTAACAGTGTGCCACCCCAGGTGCGAAAGTCTTTGGCTGTGAAGTCGAAGCCGGTCACTTCGCGCAAATAGGCATTGACATCAGTCGAGGTGAGTGCCACCAGATTGCCCTCTTCATCCCAATATTGAAAAAGCCGTTGCCCTGGTAGATCTTGAGATTCCTTGACCAAGTGCACCAGCCGGCGGTCATGCAAGAGGACTTCATGTTCCTTGCCACTCTTGCCGCGGAATTCACAGTCGACCGAATCTTTGTCAAAGGAGACATGATTATCCTGTAGCGTTGTAAGGCCATAGGAGTCGTTGTTGCGTGCATATTCATCGTTGCCAATGCGAATGAGGGTCTGCTCCATCAGCGCAATGACCAGGGCTGTGACCTTTTCGCGCGTCATTTTGCGCTTGCGTAGATCGGCCCTAACCTGGTGACGCAATTCAGGTAGTGCTTCGCCAAAGGTCAACAATTTGGAGTACTTGACCTGATTACGTACCTCTGCCCAGGCAGGGTGATAAATGTATTGTTTGCGACCTGCTTCATCACGCCCCACTGCCTGGATGTGTCCATTCTCATAACGACAGATCCAGACATCTTGCCATGCAGGAGGAATTACCAACTGGTGGAAGCGGTCACGCAACTTGGAATCCTCAACTAATTGCCCCTTCCACTCATAATAGGAGAAGCCCTTACCTCGCCGTCGCCGTGTATATCCAGGTTGACTATTTGTGACATAACGCAATCCTGCGACTTTCGCCATCGCTTGCGGCGTGGTCTTCTTTACCAAAGCAGATACCTGTGCATCTGTCGGGTGTGCATTTGTAGAAGATTCATCTAGAGAAACAACCACCACATCCTGAACTGCCATCGTCTAGTTTCCTCAGTCAGAAAATTACCTAGTCAAGAACACCTAGTAAAAATACAAAGACAAAATGCCATTATCCAGAACTGGATGCAACCGTATTTTGTGGGAATAGCATCTGCCAAGAACATCTGCCAAGAATAGGTAAACCCTACTGATAGTATAGAGGTGAATATTCACATGTGGATATAAGAATAGATATATCTTTGCGAAAGCGGTGTTTTCGGGGGCAAAAGTGCCTGCAAAAGCATTTGTTTGGCACTTTTTGCTGCTTTGAGAGGCTTTCGGTTTGTGCGGAGGTCATAGAAACTCACTACGGGGGCTTAGTTTAAGAGGATAAGAGAGGCGATAATAGGCCACTATAATTGCACGGCGTGGAGATCTTTTTCCCATGCGGTGCGATGGAGTTGCACACCAAGCTTTTGTCCCTGGGCGCGAAGTTGGTCGAAGTTGAGTTGGGGGCTTACGACAAAGACTACCACGTTCGATCCCCGTCGATAGGCTTCATGCAGTGTCCACAGTGTAGACTCGTCTATTTGGGGGGCAACAACAATTAACGTCGCACCCCATTCCAAATCGGCAATCTTGCGGGGTAGCCATCTTGCCAGCTCATGCTCAAAATCATGCAATTGGACGCGGGCTAAGGCACTCAATATCGTAATCAGTTGCCCTTGTCCCTGGCGCATGGGAATGGCTTGCGCCACTTGGTTGGAGACTGAATCCAATCCATTACTAATCAATCCCACGGGCTGACGTTGCCCCACGACATAGGAGGCAATGGAGGCCGCGACGACAATTGCCCACTCGCCCGCACCAATCGCACCGTTGATGGGATAGGCTTCGCGATTCAAGTCTAGGATAATCGTGACATTGAGGGCAATGGCAGGCTGGAATTTTTTGACCAGCAATGTATCTTCATGGGCGCTTGCCTTCCAGTGAATACGTCGCATACTGTCGCCACTGGCATAGCTGCGTACACCCGACAGACGGTTGGGGTCTTCAAAGATGCGCTGGCGTGAAGCAAGGACGCCAAAGGGCGACCTGCTGGGGAGTCCCAATTTGTGCAGCGGCAATACTTCTGGGTAGACCGTTACATGTACTGGGGATTCTTCCTGCCATGTTGCTTCGGCAAAGCCAAAGAGATCGCCCGTGGTCAGCGTGAGCGGGCCCACGGTATAATAGCCTCGACGCTTGGCATAGAGCATATAGGTGTGGTCGAGCTTGGCTTGGCTTCCCACGCTCAACACAGAGCGGTAGCTGTCCGTCTCTTTCAAATCAAGGGGAACTCGGTCTTCCACCAGGAGCCAGGGCATCGGCAGCAAGGCACGGTTGACAAGGCGCAGGCGCACCGTGATCTTCTCGCCCAAAAAGGCATGGTGCAGCATTTCGCGATGCAAGTCTAGTTTGCGGAAGCTGCGGCGCACCCCCCAATGGCTCACCATCCAAACACCGCCAACCACATAGACCAGGTAATAGACCCAATCTAGCCGTAGGAGCGAGGCAATGAGAAAGAGAATCAGGAGTGACCAAAAGAGATTGTGCATGAAGTGGTTATGCGGATGCTCTAGTAATGAGTTAAGTGATGAGAATGCTACAAGCTTACAAGATGACGATACCTGTCACCCTGACGAATCTGCGAGGAAGGGTCCCTCTGCTTCTATTCGCATTGGCGCAGAGAGACGCTTCACTCCGTTGGGCTATGCCCCACTTCGTGAACAGCATGACAATCTAGCTAAATTAACTGTTGAACATTATGATCCCCGCAAGATAGCTGGGGCTAAACCTTGCCCAAATCCAGCGGTGTCTGCTCTAAAACATCTGCAATGATGCGCTCTGGAGTGCGCCCGCGCAGTGCGCTTTCTGGGTTGACGATACAGCGGTGGGGCAATGCCAAGGGAATCAGCGCCTGAATATCATCGGGCAGCACATAATCGCGCCCAGCGATGGCGGCGCGCGCTTGGGCACCGCGATAGAGCGCCAAGGCCCCGCGCGGGCTAGCCCCCACTGCAAGGTCGGGATGCTTGCGCGTGGATTGGATCAACTTGACGATGTATTCGCGCAAGCTGTCGTCCACCCGTACCGTCCAGACACTCTCTGCCAATTCTGGAATGTTGGCAACCTGCACCACAGGGGTCAGTGATTCGATGGGGTGATGCTGACCCAGGTTGAGCAGCATACGCCCTTCTTCCTCGGCAGAAAGATAGCCCAGGCTGGTTTTGAAGAGAAAGCGGTCGAGTTGCGCTTCGGGCAATGGAAAAGTGCCTTCATATTCAACCGGATTTTGCGTTGCCAGCACCAAGAAAGGCCGCGGCAATGTGCGCGTTATTCCATCCACCGTAACCTGTCGCTCACCCATACATTCTAAGAGTGCGGCTTGGGCGCGCGGCGTGGCGCGGTTGATCTCGTCGGCTAGGAGAATATTGGTAAAGGCAGGCCCAGGAATGAATTGAAACTGGCGGGATTCCTGGTTGAAGATGCTGACGCCGGTGATGTCACTGGGCAGCAAGTCGGGCGTGCATTGCAGGCGGCGGAACTCTGCTTCTAGGCTGAGTGCCATTGCACGTGCCAACATCGTCTTGCCCACACCGGGTACATCTTCAAGTAATACATGACCTTCACAAAGTAGAGCAATGATAAGTGTGTCAATCACATCGGCTTTGCCGACGATGACCTTTTCGACGTTCTGCCGAATCTGCTGGGCAAACTGCTGAATTGCCTCGCGTGCCAAAAGGTTCCTCCCTGTGGGGTGTGCCCGGTGGGGATAGATAGGTTCAATAGATAGGTTCAGTGGGTTTAGCTAAAAACAGAGCCGTTAAGAGCGAACTCTTTGGGGCATGAAGCGATGCTTCATTATTCTAACTGTTTTTCTATTCTACCTGATGGGTCTCGAGTTGGCGAACCTACCACTGCCTTAACACAATGCATGACTACATTTCATGACTACATTTCATGACTACAGTGCATAGATCGATACCTGCATGAATGGATGTTTGGACAAGCACGCGCCTTTCTCAAGACAGAAAAACGCGCTTTGACAGAGAGACAGGGGTGCAGTGATAATAGATTCAGTACGCTGATAAATTCCTCGTCAGTGTTGCATGTTTGGTTTTGCTTCGCACATTTCCGCTTTTTGTTGTTGGTTCT
>JBBQIG010000108.1:0-11226 GCA_038324715.1 Anaerolineae bacterium
TCCTTTCCTCCTGATTCGTGGCTTCTTACTTGGTGAACTCTGTTGTCGGTAGTGCTGCACCGCACGTACTAGATCCTGATTCGTGCCATATTCCTCCTGTGCCACCTCAATCACCTGCTCCAAACGTCCTGCATGCGCCGCTTCGGTGAGCAGTGCGTGCCAGGTATCCACTGCGCGTGGCGAGAAATGAATGCGTGCATTGTCGAGAAGTGCCTGGGCAGCAATGCGCCGTGCACTGGCTTCATCGGGATAGATGCGCGCCAGCAGATCGCGCAGGGGTCGCCACTGTGCCTCACCAGCAGGCACTTCGGTGACACTCTCAATTTCTGCCAGCAAGGTTTGCCATCCACCCATCTCGGTTAAGAACTTCACCAAATCATCTGCGCTTAACTCAATGCCTCCTTTCGCTGCCATCACCTGCGCGGCTTCGTTCTGATGGAATTGCAGCAGATCACGGAAGAAGAGGCGGAAGGTCGGCAACAACTGGCGTGCCTCTTCCTTGCTGAGCGTGAGCAAGTCCGCATGGCGCAAAACGCCATAGACCTGGCGCAGCAACTCCGCCACCATCATCAGCCGGTCGTCGCCAGCAAGTGCCTTGCGACGATTCTCCGCATCAAACTCCGCTGCGCGCTGTTGCCATTGTTGGCGCTGGGCTGCCCGTCGCCAGCTACTCAATTGGGCGTGGACAGCCCCCTTTGCCAAGCGGGTGGCGAAGGCATGGGTCTCGGCAAGGCTGCGGTCGGGACCCATATAGAGGTATAGCCTGAAGCGGTCATACCATTCTTCAGTCTCACCGGATTGTCGATCCCAACTTGTTGTCATACCGTCCCCCTGCCTGTCTCCACAATGCCTTCGCCTTCCCTTTCCATCTTTTTGGGCATTTTTCGAAATACCCCAGATGCACCCACCCTGCCGTGGAATTTTCAACGCTTCCGGCCCTTCTCCTAGCGGTTGAGGTGATTCAACGGCTCGATCAGGTGGGTGCATCTATGTTCTAAATTAGAACAATTGTTCTGATAAATCAAGAGGAGAAAAGGCGGAACAAATGCGGCGATAATGCGGAGATAAGTAGGAGGAAATGCGGAACAAATGCGGAGATAAGTAGGAGATAATGCGGAGAAAACCCGGCGATAATGCGGAGATAAGTCCTCTACCAGAGGTAGAAGGGTTAAATCCAATAAAAAAACTCCCGGTGAGCACCGGGAGTTTAGAGGTGTTCATATTTTACAAAATAGCTGATATAGTATCTATGCCGCTGAAAAGCGGCAATCAAGTCTTTAGTGGAGTACCCACCAGATCCCTCAAATTATTCCACCAGGAGAATATCAAAGCTATATAAAAGCGAAAGTGCCTCTGGCAGCGCAAAGCGCGCTTTGGTGATCTTGTTGGCGCTCAAGTCGATCGAGTAATTGGTGGCACCCTCAAAGTTGGCGCGCGTCAAATTTGTGTTGCGAAAGCGACTTCTGGCAAGATCGGTGCCACTGAAATCGGCATCCGATAGATCGGCCTCAGAAAATTCAACCTCCTGGGCAACACATTTCTCAAAGACGATCTTGCGTAAAGAGAGACCGATGAAAGCGGAAAAATCAACCACACATTCATGAAAGCTGATGGGCGATTCTGCTACCAGTCTTGACCAGGCAGCAATCGTCCAGTTCACCCCAATCACCTTGGATCGCTCAAATCTTGTCTCTGCAAAGGTAGATTCCGGCACGTTGATCAGGCTCAGATCGCAATCTTCAAAGGTGCAGTCTGTAAATTTGCACGTATGGAAATGCGTTTCACGCAAGGAGCATTTGCTGAAGACGCACTCGTAAAACTCTTTGCCACGCACATGAGCCGCCTCAAGTCTAACTCTCTTGAAGTTCTCGTTGCTATATTCAGCTTGATCTTCGAATGGATTGCTCATGGTCTTCCTTAGATGTCCCCTGATTTGCCCCTGTGCAAAACTTAGAGCGGGTGAGCCATAATGGCAAGACGACGTATTTCTATTCCTAGGGCTGAAAGAAATTTCCTCAGTGGGGTCGCCACCTGATAAAAGCGTCGCATGGTGCGCGGCATGGTTTTGGCGACTGTCAATTCGTGGAAGCCAAATCGTTGATAGTAAGGCACCTTGCCACCTTCGCACATGAGGTAGAGCGTCTTTTGGTTCCCACCTAAACTGGCTTTGCGTAAGAGCGTGCGCACCAGTTCGCCACCGATGCCATGCCCCTGCTCTTCAGGAATCACTGCCAGCGACGCCAGTTCGAGCGTGCCGTCACTGTGCGGACGTAGCTGACCTACACCCACGATACGCGACGTACCCTCTTTAATTCGTTCTGCCACCACAAAGTTGCGCCATGCCAGCCGCCAGCGCATGAGCCTTGCCGCGCGCACCAGTGCGTTAATCGTTGGTTGATCTGCTGCGGTTGCAGCGCGGATAATAGTAGACACGCAATTCCTCAAGGGTAGTTCTGTGAAAGCCGATTTTGCCCAGCCAATGCCCTAATGCACCGATACCTGAAGCCACTAAAAGATGCCGCTAATGCGTCGCTGGCGAATTGCCTCAGTCGCCATCAACCCACACGCTCTGACAGCTCCACCCAGCCGCGCAAAGCGTTCATCTTGACTCTGCCCCTGTTGGTAGCGCACGTAGAGTTGCTGGAGAATTACGCCGATCTTGACTAGACCGTAGACATAATAATAGAGCAGATCAAAATCAGCCTGACCACTCTTCGCTGCATACCGTTCTGCTACCGCCGCGCGGCTAGGATTGCCGGGTAGCGTAGTCAGCCCAAACATCTCCACCAGCGCAGGTGGATCACCAGGCTCCATCCAATAGCCCAACGTCGTGCCTAAATCCAGCAAGGGATCGCCCAGGGTACACATCTCCCAATCCAACACTGCCACCAGGCGCGTTAGGTCTTCACTGTCGAGAATCAGGTTGTCATACTTGTAATCATTGTGAATTAAGGCCGCGCCCGATTCAGCAGGCTGGTGCTCTGCCAGCCAATCCAACGCGGCCTCTAAGCCAGCTTGCGGATCACGCTTGGCTGCATGATAACGCTTGGTCCAGCCTTGCACCTGGCGTCCCACATAGCCAGCCGGTCTGCCTAGATCGGCTAACCCCGCTGCACTGTAATCCAGCGCGTGAATTGCCGCCAGATTGTCAATCACGTTGGTGGCGAGACGTGCCATCTCGTCGGGCAAAAGGTCAGGGCGATGCGGGTCATCAGCGCGCAAGACCACGCCATGCACCCGTTGCATCAGATAGAAGGGCGCGCCGATGACCTGGGGATCTTGACAATGAAGCAGCACACGCGGGACATGCGCATAGACGCGCCCCAGTCCCGTCAACACGCGCACTTCACGCCCCATATCATGCGCAGTGGCAATGTTGGCTCCCAGCGGCGGGCGGCGCAGAACAAGTTCCCATTCACCCACGCGGATCAAGTAGGTCAGGTTGGAATAGCCGCGTGCAAATTGAGCAATGGTGATCTCCTCCCCAAAACTATCCCGCAGTTCGGGCAATTCTGTGTAGAGATAGGGCGCAAGGGTTGCTATGGGCAGTTCTTGCCCTGGCCGCACGGCATCCGCACCCTCAATTTCCACTTCACTCATAGCTCATTCACCCCTAATCATCGCTTTCTGTGCTCACTCAACAGGCTCTCTATCTTATGCCGCCTGTGGTTGCCATGCAAATAAGTCAATCAAATGCCCGTCCGGGTCGAGCACCACCGCATAGCGTTGACCCCAGAAGGCATCCCACGGTTCTTTGTACCCGGAGTACCCCGCAGCCACCACCTCGGCATAGAGGCTATCAACTTGCGCAGGGCTTTCACAGAGCAAGGCGAGTGTAGGTTGCGGCGTCGCGGGCCATTCCCAATCAGGCAGAATGCTGCGCATCATCTCTTCAGAATCCCACGCCACGCGAAATCCACCCGGCAGTGTCACCTCGGCGTGTGGCTGATTGTCTTGTTCGGCACTAATCTCCAAGCCCAACAGACGATAGAAGCGCAACGCTTTCGCCATGTCGCGCACAATAATGCCCATCATATCGGGTTTTGCCATCATCGTCCCCTTTTTTCTACTGGTTTGCGCTGCGAGAAAATAGTTCTGCTAGCTCTCTTGTCTCTCCTCACGAATGAAGAGAGAACGTCTTAGAGCATGAAACATTTGTTCGCATTTGTCAAGTAGAAAAGATTCTAGACCTTCTCCCGATACCCATCTAAAATCTGTCGTGCCACCACCCACTTGTGAACTTCGTCAGGCCCATCATAGATGCGTGCGGCGCGTTCATGTCGATACCAGTGCGCCAGCGGCGTATCGTCGGTCATGCCCAGCGCGCCGTGAATTTGAAGCGCTCGATCCAATACACTTTGCAACACCCCTGCCACATGAAATTTGATGGTCGAGATCTCCACGCGTGCCGCGGCTGCACCCACTTGGTCAATCTTCCACGCGGCGTGTAGAACCAGCAAGCGCGCCGCATCCACCGATGCGCGGCTCTCAGCAATCCAATGTTGCACCACCTGTTGGTCGGCGACAAAGGCGCTGGATGAAAGCTGGCGCGTCGTGGCGCGCCGACAACTCAAATCAATGGCGCGCTCACAAATGCCAATCCAGCGCATACAATGGTGAATGCGTCCCGGCCCCAATCGCTCTTGCGCTAAACGAAAGCCTTCCCCTTCTGGTCCCAGCCGGTTGCTTTGCGGAACGCGTACATCCTCAAAGCTCACTTCGGCATGGCTGGCATGGTCGCTGCCTGTTTCGCCCATGATCGAGATATTGCGAATGCGGTGATAGCCCGGATTATCGAGGGGCACAATAATGAGGCTGGCGCGCTGGTGACGCTGGGGATGATCGGGATTGGTCAGCGCCATCACAATTGCAAATGATGCCCCTTCTGCGCCTGTGGTAAACCACTTGTGCGCGTTGATGAGATACTCATCCCCTTCTTTTTCTGCACTCGCCCCCATCAACACAGGGTTGGAACCAGCATACTCTGGTTCTGTCATGGCAAAACAACTACGAATCTCACCTTGTGCCAGCGGAACCAAATAGGTTTGCTTTTGTTCTTCTGTGCCATAGCGCAAAAGCAATGCCATGTTGGCAATGTCGGGTGCTTGGCAGTTAAAGACAAAGTGACCCAGTGGGCTGCGTCCCAATTCTTCACTAATGTAGGCAAATTCATGCAGCGACAGCCCCAGCCCGCCATAGCTTTGCGGCAGATGGGGAGCCCACAGCCCCGCTGCTTTCACTTGTGCGCGCTTCTCGGTCAACACGGGCAGCAATTCAGAAAACTCACTGTTGAGGAAAGCTGGCTCCAACGGAAACAATTCCTCTTGCACAAAAGCGCGCAGTTGGCTGAGTAGAGGCTTCACCTTGGCAGGTATCTCAAAGTCCATGTGGCTTGTTCTCCTCTCTGTTCTTCTGTATCTATCTTCTCTGGCTATTTTGTTGTGGATGTTGGTAGAAAGCTTCTGAGGTTTGAGCTGCGGGTCTGTTTCACATGCCCCCATTCCAGTATATCAAATGTCGATGCTATGCCCCGAACTGCTCTGCTTCAACATCTAGCACAAGACGCTATCTGGCTCTCTGGGCAAATAGCCAGGTAGAAAACTGGTCGTCTTGCTAGTCTCTGTCTCGTCGATTGGAAGTTATGCCGGAGATGTGCCCAGGGGTATGGTGATGGACGCACTGGCTGCGCCCGTGGCGCAAGAGTGGGCACAGGCACAGCATTTGCCAAAGAGAATACAAAATGCAACAAATTTGAGGCCGATCTGTTTTTATGATAATTACCTTTCTGATTCTCGCCGCTACCATTTTCTTATTTGTTTGGGGCAAACCACGCGCGGATATCGCCGCGCTGCTTTCGATGTTGGCTCTCTATCTCAGTGGGATTATCTCCGTTAATGAGGCACTGAGTGGCTTTGCCGATGCCGCTGTCATCATGATTGCCGCGCTCTTTGTAGTCGGCGATGGATTGACCCAGACAGGCGTGACGGCCTGGCTGGGGGCAAAGATGATGCGCCTTTCGCACAAACGTCCTGCTCTACTCTTGCTGTGGATGATGGGAATTAGTGCGGTGCTTTCTGGTTTTATGAGCAATACAGCCGCAGTTGCCGCGCTGATGCCTGCGGTGGTGACCGCTGCTTGGGGCATTGGTAGTATTCCTGCCAAGTTCCTCATGCCCCTCGCTTTTGCCGCCATTACGGGTGGGCTGCTCACCTTGATGGGCACACCGCCGAATGTCGTTGCTTCAGAAACATTGGCAAACGCAGGATACGCGCCGATTGGCTTTTTTGACTTTGCTTGGGTAGGTATCCCCCTTGTCATCGTGGTCTTGATCTATATGGTAACTGTCGGCCAAAAGCTCTTGCCCAACGTCACGGTGGGAACCAGGCCTCTCGATCTTAATACCTCAATGCGTGAGTTGGCTGACTCCTACTCACTGCATGGCAAACTCTTTCGGCTGCGCGTGCGCAAACAATCGCCTCTTGTAGGCAAGACGCTGGCCGAGGCAGCGATGGAACGCGACCATGAAATTACTGTCCTGCGAATTGAGCGTAGCGCTCACCCGATCGGGATCGATGGGGTGGATGATGTGCCTCACGACCCTGAACAGGTGCACAGCCTTGAATACGCCGATGTGCACGCCGATGCACATAATGGATCTAGCCCACTGCATGGGAAACATGAAGGCGTAGAACAGCACCGCATGGGGCGGTTGGGACTGAACCGCCTTCTCAGCGCCAGCCAGATTAGCGCCAGCTCGATTGTCGTTCCCAATGGGCAGACAATGCTGCAGGCAGACGATGAACTCCTGGTGCGTGCCACACACGAGATCATTGAGCGCGCTCAGGTGGAGTTTAACTTTGGCGTGCTTCCAATCGATGAAACGGCCGAGTCTATGGGTAAAACGCTGCTCTCCCGCGAAATTGGACTGGCTGAAGTCTTGATCACACCTCGCTCTGAACTGATTGGCATGAGCCTGGCGGAGAGCCACTTTGCCGACCGCTATCTCGTGCATGTGCTTGGCGTGCGGCGACATAACCAGATCGCCAAACGGCAACGTGTGAAATTGGATTTTGGAGATTCGCTCTTGGTGCGCGGCAGTTGGGATGCCATTCAGCGCCTGACTGAAGACAAACAAAACTTTGTCGTTGTAGGTAGCCCCGACTCAATGGCTGCCCAGGTCACGTCGTTGAGCAACCACGCATGGTTGGCGTTGGCTGCTGTCGCCGTGATGATCGTGTTGATGATTACGGGTGTCGTTCCCAATGTGATTGCCACGCTCGTCGCTGCGGGGATTATGGTTCTCGGTAGAGCCGTTCCTGTTGAGCAACTCTACCGCGCCATTAGCTGGCAGAGTTTGGTCTTGATCGCAGCGATGATCCCCATGAGCGTTGCGCTGCAATCTTCGGGGGGCGCAGCCTTTTTGGTGACCTTTCTGGTGGACAAATTAGGCAGCATATCCCCCTACTTACTCATGGCAGGGATATTCCTCATCACGTCACTCCTTAGCCAAGTGATCAGCAATACCGCCACAACCGTGTTGGTTGCACCCCTCGCGCTCCAGGCAGCCATCGCATCAGGAATTTCGCCCTACCCTTTAATGATGATGGTCGTCGTAGGCGCATCCACTGCATTCCTTACCCCAGTGGGCACGCCCACCGGCCTACTCGTCATGGCTCCTGGCGGCTATCAATTTCGCCACTATGCCATTGTAGGCTTGCCCATCTATTTCGTCTTCTTTGCCATTGCGCTCTTTTTAATACCACTGGTGTGGCATCTATAGGTAGGGCATCTATAGATAGGGCATCTATAGATAGCATGGCGCATAGCATTTTGTATCTGTTCCATTCTGCTTGAACCACCACTTACTGACACTGGCTATGCTTTTGAGAAGACCAGCTCTATCTATAAATCTGGATTATGTCAGTGTGTAATTCTAACGTATATCAACAGTTTGCACCTTACCAGAGCGTGGAGTATGATTCGCTTTGTTGTGTCATAAGGCTTGTGTAATTAGACTGGCTGCGCCCCTCTGTGAGTCTGTCTATGCGCTGACCTTTTTGTGATCTGCCCACTTGGTTGTTTTTGTACCCATTGCGTGTAGATCTCCCTGTCGGTTTGTCTCTCCCTAGTTTGTAGTCCCACACCACATCACCTAACTCTCATGCTTCCAAGGAGGAAACCCATGTCACGCGTTTTCCTGAACCGTCGCCATTTCCTGCAAGCTACGGCTTTGACCGTTGCTGGTGGGCTTATTGCTGCTTGCGCGCCCACAACTGCCCCTGTTGCCCCCGGTGGCGAGGCTGCTGCACCAGCAGGGGAGTTGATTGAACTCGGCTATTTCACGCCTGATCGCGAATTGGAAAATAAGGTTACTGCGTACGAGATCACCAATTTTAATGCCAAGATGGAGGGGGAGGGCAAGCCATATCGCATTGTCAATGTGGAAGGCCCTGCCACCGATAACGACATCAAGACCAAATTGACCCTTGACGCCGCCGCGGGTATCCTGCCCGACATCTTTAGCACCCGCAGCGAACTGGTTGCCGATTTTATTGCCGCCAATTACATGGCGGATCTTACCCCGCAACTCACCGCATGGGAAGGCTGGAATGTCATTCCTGAATCTTTAAAAGAGTTGGCTACCTTCGACGGCAAAGTTTACGGCGTTCCTGGTGGTAGCACCTTCACCTTCTTCCGCCGCAAGGATGTCATGGACGAGGCGGGCATCTCCGGTGAGCAGCCTAAGACTTGGGACGACTTCTATGCTGCTTGTGGAGAGATTGCCGAGAAAACCACTGCAACTCCCACCGGCTTGCCTGCAGCCACACCGTGGGGCGGCGGCACCTGGGGCGAAGGGTTCCAAATGGTTTGGTTGAGCTTCGAAGGCACCATCTATGATGAAGCAGACAGCAAATGGGTTGTATCTAGCCCCAACTTGCTCAAAGCTTTCCAGGTCTATGAGACGCTCGCCAACAACGGTTGGTTGACCGTAGATGCGTTGCTCAGCCCCAACCCTTGGGAACCTATCAAGTACCAGGGTTTCCCCCAAGGTGAAGTGGTCTTGGTGACAGGTGGTGACTGGCAATGGACTTTCGACTGGGGCCCGGAAGGCGCAACTCCCATCGAAGGACTTTTCGAACGCGTAGACCGTTGGGAATGGCCTTCCGAATCGGGATCGCCCTTCACCTATGTGTCGGGAGGCATCGGCAATGCCGTCGCCTCCAACACCAAATCAGTGGACGGGAGCGTGGAGTTCCTGACCTACCAGTCCGATCCGGATGTGCTTTGTGAGACCATCAAGATCCATATCGGCGGCCCCTCCCCGCGTACTGATCTGGCTGAAAAGTGCCCAGCCTATGCCGAGGTAGTCAATGGCAAGATGGCGGAAGCAAGCAGTCTCTTTACCTCAGGGCGCACCTATAAGTTCGACCGTGTGGGTGCCGCTCGCATCTCCGACGGTGTGGGACGCGCAACGGAGGACATCATCACGGGTGTGTTGACTGCTGAGGAAGCAATGGAAGTCTTTGCGACTTCGATGATTCAGGACTTGGGCGAAGAAGTGGCGAAGCGCGCCTAAGCGTCTCTTTAGTTTTTGGGGCAGTCCAGACCATCCTCGAAGCTTTGAGCTTCGAGGGTGGTGTCCCCACCGATCATAGTGAAGAACAGGCGAAAGGGCTACTCGACAGAGTAGAATCCCCTAGCAACCCCCAAAGCTGGTTCTATTAGTCCGAGACCTCCCTTCCCTGTTTTTCCCGTTGACTTTCGCTGTTTGCTTTATCCTGTCTAAATCTTGTTCTAAAGCTTGATCGAATGGGGCCACTCTATGACTCGTCTCCATAACAACTCTCTCTTTTTGTTTCTTTTGCCCGCGCTCCTCATTCTATTTGTCTTTACGCTATTGCCTGCGATATGGGCAGTTTACGTAAGCTTTACGGATTTGGCGCTTGCAGGTCCCAAGGCGCTTAACTACGGCTTAATCGGGCTGCGTAACTATGCTGAACTCTTTGCTGATAAATCGTTTCACAACTCAATTTGGCTGACCATTCAATATACGCTCTTTACCAATGCAGGGCAGTTCGTCTTGGGTCTCTCTGCTGCACTCATCTTGAGTCGTCGCAAGCTGCGCGGGCAAAACATCCTATTAGCAGTCATCGTCCTGCCGCTGGTCATCCCAGGCATTACGCAAGCGCTGATCTGGTCATCCATGTTCGGCGCGGGTGAGTTGGGTACACTCAACCGCATTGTCGGTTGGTTTGGCATAGAGCCCGTGCTGTGGCTGCGCGTTGCGCCCATGTTCTCCATTGTGCTGGTCAATTTTTGGAACAACGCTGGTTTTGCCATGATTCTCTTCTTGGCTGGGCTAGAAAATATTCCCTCTGAGATCATCGAATCGGCCAAGATGGATGGGGCAAATAGTCGGCAGATGCTCCTACGCATCAAGCTTCCCCTCATTCGCTATGTCGTCATGCTCTGGCTCTTACTCAACACCATCGGTTGTCTGGGCATGTTTGACCTGGTCTTTGGGCTAACCCGCGGAGGCCCTGGCAATGCCACTGAACTCTTGGGCATCTATGTCTATAATCAGGGCTTCCAATACTTTGAATTAGGCTACGGCAGTGCAGCGGCCATGATCATGCTACTCATCAGCCTCTTCTTTGCCTTCATCTATCTGCGCCTCATGCGCGTGGAACTCTAGAAGGAGCAACGCATGGCAACCCAAACGCCAAGCATCCGAAACTCAAGCACCCAAACGCCAAGCATAGGCAAACCGCACAAACCTGCGACCGAAGCTCATTATCGACGCCTGCAATGGCTGGACATTGGCGGCGTCTACCTCTTCTTAATCCTCTTCTCTGTCTTCATCCTGGTACCCTTTATCTGGCCTTTTCTAGTCGCCTTTACCAACAAGCCAGAGAATGTCACGGCGCTCTATCTCTATTGGCCCAAATCCTTTACACTGGATCACTTTAATAATGCCATCGTTGGCCGCGGCCAAGCGCTGACTCTGCTGCGCAACAGCTTGGTCACAGTCGGCAGTTCGGTCACCATCTCGCTCATCGTTTGTTTATTGGGAGGGTATGCTCTCTCGCGCGGGACTTTTCGCTTCAAGCGCGCGCTCATGTTTAGCATCTTGCTCATCCAAATCATCCCTGGTACGGCCACGGTGCTGCCTCTTTATCTGATCATGCGCGACTTGGGGCTAATCAACACGTTGACCGGCGTGGT
>JBBQIG010000109.1:0-11108 GCA_038324715.1 Anaerolineae bacterium
CTCAAGGTGGAACCCAAGATCGATTATACGAAGAGTATACCATTGACACACCCGAAAATGTAACCTTTGGCTACGAGGTAGCAGGCATCGGCAGCCGCTTCATTGGTGCGCTCATCGACAACCTCATCTTGGGCCTGCTATTGCTGGGACTAAACATTGCGCTTTTTGCCTTGCTTGCCTATCTAGGGCGCAACGAGCCAGCCGGATCAGATACATTGGCAGAGATCAATGACGATTGGGTTGTCGGCTTCGTACTTGCCATCTATGCCTTGCTCAACTTTGCCATCTGGTGGAGCTACTATCTGCTCTGCGAATGGCTGTGGCATGGCAAAACAGTGGGCAAGCGTATTGCGCGCATCCGCGTAGTGCGCACGGATGGTTCGCCCGTTAGCTTTGTGCCTGTTGCTGTACGCAATCTCGTACGCATCATAGACTTTCTGCCACTAGGCTATGGCGTGGGCGTCTTGACCATGTTTTGCAACCGTCAAGCGCGTCGCTTGGGTGACTTTGCAGCAGGAACCCTGGTGGTGCGGGATCAAGGAGAGCTTACGCTCGATTCGCTGCTCCCCAGCGCAGCCCCATCACTTGCCCCTGTGATCCCAACTTCTACCGCTTCAACTACCACAGATCCAACTTCTGAAGCTCCCCCCCCTGTGCCAATGCCCATCACAGCCCAAATCTCCCCGCTAGACAGCGAACGTGAACTCGCGCCCGGCCAGGACTGGAGTGGAATCCGCCGACTCACCCCCGCTGACTATGAACTGGTGCAAGAGACCCTCGCACGCTACAAAGCAGACCAGCTTGACAGGGCATTGCTGAGGCGCGTCTCAGCGGCGATCGCAACTAAACTCAACCGTACACCGTCATCACAACTAGATCAAGCCTCCATCGCAGACCATGTCAGTTTTTTGACCGACGTTGCCGCTGCCTATGGCAGATGGGTACGTTAGCAACAGCACCTTCCAGAAGCCTACTTTATATAAGGCTAAAAACAGGTAAACAAGAGGGTAAACAAACCGTGACGGTACTACCGAGTGTTACGAGCAAAATAGAGCAGACCCCGACCGCTGAATATACCCCCATGATCCGCGACTTACCTGTGGATCTGCGCCCGCGCGAGCGCATGGCTTTTGCAGGCCCCAGCGCGCTCAATACTGCCGAACTGCTGGCAATCATCCTGCGCGTGGGTGGACGTGGGGAAAATGTGATCCGCATGGCGGAGCGGTTGCTGACCAAATTTGGGGGCATCTCTGGCTTGGCACAAGCCAGCCTTGATGAATTAGCCCAACAACATGGCATGGGACAAGCCAAAGCAACACAGATTAAAGCCGCCTTGGAGTTAGGGCGGCGGCTACAAATTGCCTCACCCAACGAACGCCCCCAGGTGCGCGGCCCGGTTGATGTTGCTAATTTGCTGATGATGGAGATGGGGTTACTGGAACAAGAGCATCTGCGCACAGTCCTGCTGGACACCAAGAACTATATAATCCGCGTGACCAATGTTTATGTGGGCAGCCTGAACAGCGCGGCGATCCGTGTGGGCGAGGTCTTTCGAGATGCCATCCGCGCCAATTGTGCCTCAATCATTGTCGTCCACAACCACCCCAGCGGCGACCCCACCCCCAGCCCCGAAGACATACGCGTCACCGAAATGATAGTCGAAGCAGGTCAACTGCTGGATATTGAGGTGCTGGATCATCTGGTCATCGGACGCAATGTCTATGTCAGCCTCAAAGAACGCAAGCTTGGCTTCAAGGCGTAGGGGCAAGAGAGAGCGGCTTTCGTTTGCAACGCACCTATGTTAAATGTTTACTTTATAATTTAGCTGGACTTCATCACCATGAAACCCGCGAAATCCCCAGTTGGCCGCGGGACTTTCATAGATGCAGATTTCAATATCCTGGTGATCTATGCCAACTTCGTCTCGGATCTTATCGAAAAGAAGGCGAACAAGTTTTTTTCTGGTTTCAATTGAGCGTCCCTCCATCATTGAAATTTCAAGTATCGTATAAGCCTCCGATCTACCACCAGGCATATAGAAATCTTCTTTGTCCAAAGGCAAGAATCTATGTGCCCGTTTATCTTCTGGAAGCCCAAGCGCTTCCATGACGCATTGATGGATGGTGGTAGAGAGTTGTTCTCTAATAGGGTTCAGCTTCTCTCTGAGACCATATATTTTAACTTGTGCCATGGGATAAATCTCCTAACGTGAACTTGTACGCAGTCTGATCAACATAATGAGATTGAGGCTGGCGAGAAGATTGACTTTCTCCTAGGTAAATCTCACATAATTATACGGCACAAAAAAGCATCTCGGCGCACGATCTGCCGAGATGCTTTGTATTTATCACTATATGAAGAGTATATCGAGGGCAAACCAATTATCTACGCCGTAGCAGTTGTCGTAACAGCAGTGGTAGCGCCCTGATACTCACTATTCTTTGCCAAGTGGTCAATCACAGCGCGCATCAACGTGGGTGAAACCTTTACCTCTTTGGTGCGACGCCGCACATGATCCTTGAGTTGATCCCCACGCAGTACCGCAATGGAGGGTTTCTCCGCTGTAATTTGCATTTCTGGGTTCAGAAAAACGGCTACGGGTTCAATCGGAACTGAAGCAGCACTCTCGCCCTTTGTGGTTGGTATCTGATCAACCAGGACACGCAGTTTACGGATCTGGTCTTGCAACTCCAGGGCAGGATTACCCACCCCTTCACGGGCAAAGACCGAAAAGAAACGTCCCAGGCCAAATGGCTCGCGCCACTTGTCACCTTGTACCGTCACCTTGCCTCGGTCACTACGCACTGCCATCACGGTGATACCACTTGGCCCCACCAAGACATGATTGGCAGGCAGGCTCCATGCAAAGTAGGCATACTTGTCATCAAAGCCCTTCATGTTTCGCTCCAGCACCTCATCCGGTCGAGCAATGCCCTTTGTGCCAGGCCAACGACGACGAGCAAAGCGGTTGATGAAATAGCTACCAAAGCTGGCGCAGACAAAGCCCAACGGCAATGCCGCAAAGCTAATCCACGTCCAATATTGTTGCAGAAAACGTACAGGCGCACTTACATCGGTCGCCTCTGGATCGATGGGGAACCAACTCGGTACAAAGCTAGCCATCAAGCCGATGAACAGAATGCCCAACCCGGCAAGACTTAGGCGGCGACCTATGCTCTCTTTACGGCGAATCTCACTGACGTTACGATAGATCTTCATTAAAAATTTTCTCTCACTGGATTGTACCTGGTGGTACAGGGGAAAGGATGAACATAAAAATGAACATCAAAAAATCAGCACAAATTAAAACAAGTTCAAACAGGTACAACACTAAGTAGGCACAGTAGAGAGAGAATTATCATCCAACTGCCCTGCCAAATTATTGACGGAACTACTCGCCGTGGTTGGTTTTACCACTTCACTAATCTTACCCAGTAAATTTTGTTCGATGCCCTGTTTTGCCACACGAATCGCATGACGAATGGCGTTGGCCTTGCTGTTACCATGTGCAACCACAACAATTCCATTTAGCCCCAACAGCACAGCGCCCCCATATTGGCTGTCGTCCATGCGGCTACGCACACGGCGCAATGCAGCCTTTGCCAAAAATGCACCGACGCTGCTGATGGGTCCGGCAGTAAGTTCTTCCTTCATCACCTGTTGCATCAGTCGTGCAGTTGCTTCAGCGGTTTTGATAAAGATATTGCCCGTGAAACCATCCGTCACCACCACATCGACACCGCCTTCAACAATCTCTTTGCTCTCCACATTGCCCTTGAAGTTAATCCCCGGTGTGGCAGCCAACACATTATAAGCGCCAATCACGGCTTGGTTGCCCTTGCCCTCTTCCTCGCCATTGCTCAAAATCTTCACCGTGGGATTGTTGACACCCATGACATGCTTGGCATAGATACTGCCCATAATGGCGAATTGTTGCAAATGCTCGGGCCGCACATCGACGTTTGCCCCAATATCCAAGATCACACAGAAGCCCCGATGTGTGGGGAATGGCGAAATCAACGCTGGGCGCAAAACACCAGGAATACGTCCTACTTGCAAAATGCCTGAAGTCAACGCGCCGCCCGTATTGCCAGCGGTCACAAAGGCTTGCGCCTCACCACTACGCACCATCTTACAAGCAACCACCATCGAGCTGTCGGGCTTGGCACGCACAGCAGTGGCGGGTTTATCATTCATCTCAATCACCTGGGTCGCCGCAACAATCGGCAGATTTAGCCCCGCGGTGTTATGTTTTGCGAGTTCAGCCTTAATGAGATCAGGCTTGCCCACCAAAGAGACCGTAATCTTATAGGCTTGTGCGGCTTCAATGGCACCCGCGATAATTTCGCCCGGCCCATTGTCTCCGCCCATTACATCCAATGCAATATTCATACAATAAAAATCCTTCTCATGCCTACAGTTCCGAGGTGATACCAATTGCAAATTTGACTCGCAAATCTGTCTTGCAACAGCCTTATCAGACGCTATTGCAAAGCTCTCCATGCACGATGGCGCTTTTGAACTGCTCCAGTGGTTTTCTCCAGCAATAGAGCAATTTGTCTAATAAAACACCACGACACATGAGAGGTTGCGCCCACTTTGCCAAGGGTTCACCCACCGCAAATTATAGCATAGCCCGCTAGGATGAGCCTACAACAACAATCCGTTTCACCAATCCAACCAGCGGATTGTATACTGGCAGCAGGTAGAAATAAATGCCGCGTACCCTTGCGCAAAAGCTTTGAATAAACTTCGAAAGAACTTCGGGCTTGGAGCAAGCTTAATGAATAGAACCTTCTAGCAAGTCATCTAGCAAGTCATAAAGGAGCCTATGGGCTTTCTCCTCATCTGTGCGCTGATCTGGCTGGTTGCCCTGGTCTGGGCTTGGCAGCATCACTCCGCAACTGGCGCATCAACGGATTCATCACACGATCTCTATCGAGACCTCTATCGGGACCTATTGGCAGGTGGCGCGCTGGTGATAGCCACCCTCGCCTTTTTCTGGCGCATGGTCAGTGGTGATGTCTATCAGCCAGCGGATGGGGGCGACTTGGTCAGTTTTCTCTTTCCCACCTATCGCTTTGCCGCAGCAGAATTGGCACGCGGGGCGCTGCCCTTGTGGAACCCGACACTCTATGGCGGTGCGCCCTTTATCAGTGATATTCAAGCTGGTTTTCTCTACCTGCCCAACCTCTTGCTCTTCTTAATTCAGCCTAGCTTCGACTACACCACCATGCAATGGCTGGTCTTGGGTCACATTGCTTGGGCTGGATTGGGCATGTATCTGCTCCTACGCACGTTGCGTTGGCCGCGCATACCTCTCTGCCGTCCTGCTGCGCTATTCGGAGCGTTGGCCTTTATGTTCTGTGACCCCATTTTGGTTCACTTGGGCAATCTCAACCTGATCGCTGTTCTCAGTTGGCTGCCCTGGCTGCTGGCAGCCTATAGCCGCGGCTTTGCAACGGGGCGCTGGATCTGGTTTGGGGTGGCGGCGATTCTCTTTGCGCTGGCAAATTATGCCGGTCATGCCCAAAGCACCCTCTACCTGGGCATTGCGCTGGCAGTCTACACACTAGGCTGGGTGTTGCAGCAGTGGAGTAGCAAAACTGGCGCAGCACGGAGCGCGCTTATCACAGGGGCATTGGGGCTGGGAGCAACTATTCTGCTAGCGGTTCTTTTATCCGCGCCCATTTTGTTGCCGGCGCTAGAGCTAACTGCCTATACCGAGCGCAGCACCTTCACCTATCAAGATACAACCACATTCTCATTGGCTCCTACCCAATTGATCGGCCTGTTGACCCCTGGCTTCTTTGGCCGCGGCCCTGCGCTGCATTGGAGTCTGTGGGATCGAGTAGAGACCCCCTATGCGGGCGTTGCCACCCTGCTGTTGGCGCTGGGTGCGCTGTTCATGGCTCCCGCCGAACTACGCCGCCGCCTTTGGCCCTGGGTCGGATTAGCGGGCGTGGGCATGGCGACCGCGCTGGGTGTCTATGCCATCTTCCACGGCTGGCTCACCTTGCTCGTTCCCGGCATGGCACAAATGCGCGCCCCGGCACGCGCCCTCATTTTGTGGAACATCGGCCTTGCAGTCATTGCGGCAGTGGGGATCGATCTACTTTTCCGCCAGGGGCAAGATGCGCTGGCGGGAACAGGTGGGAGCCACTGGCGTGACCTGCTGCGACGCGGCGCACAAATCGGTTTGGGGGTGATATTGCCCCTCGGCTATCTCGCACTCTTGTTGACCCAAGAGAACGAGACAGCCTTTCTACGCGCTTCCGTGGCACTTTTGGCGCTGGTGCTAGCCCTGCTTTGGTGGCTCGCCACTTGGGCAGTGGTGGCGGGACTGCGGGCAATGTGGTGGTCGAGCAGCGTGGCGGTTCTTTTGCTCATCGGCCTGCTCTTCTTTGATCTCTCTGCAGCTGGAGCCTACACCGATATTAGCCCTGATGACCCCACTGTTGGCTTTGACCATCCTGCCATTGTCGAATTTCTGCGCGCCGACCCTGACCGTTTTCGCATTGACAGCCGCACCGATATTCAAGATCGTTGGCAGCCCGACACAGCCGCGCTCTATGAGCTTGAAGATGTGGGGGGCATTGCCAACCCGCTCGCCCTCAGCCACTGGCAAGCCCTGTGGGAAGCTACGGGTGGGCGCGGCACTCGTCTCTATGACATGCTCAACGTGAAGTATCTCATTGTGCGCGACGACACACCCCTCCCCGAAGGCAAATTCGAGTTGGCCCTGGATGCCCCCGGCGACTTGGCAGTTTACCGCAACAGCAACTTCATGCCGCGTGCATGGGTTGTGCATGAGGCGCGTGTAGCAAGCGACGTCGCCAACGCCCTCAGCCAAATCCAATCACCCGACTTTGACCCGTTCAAAACGGTGATTGTTCTGGACAACGAGGAACTCGCCTCAGTCACACCTTATGGTCCACTTCAAGAAATGACAGAGAGTACAGCGGAAGGTCAAGCCACTTTCACCCAAGTAAACAGTAACGCGTTTAGGATTCAGGTTGATTCCTCCGCACCCGGCTTGCTCGTCCTCAGCGAACTTTGGTATCCCGGCTGGCAAGCCACCGTAAACGGCACAAGCCAAAGCGTGATCCATGCCAATGGCGCACTGCGCGCCGTACCCATCCCAGCAGGGCAATCCATCGTGGAACTTAACTTTCGACCCAGTGGCTGGCGATGGGGTCAACTCCTGGCAGGCGTGGGCGTATTAGCGCTGGTGGTAATGGTCTGGACTGACCGGCGTAGACGACAGACGAATGCTGTTGCAAGCGAACAAAATGCTGATAGATAATTGTGAGCCTATTGTGAGCAGCCCAACTCATAAATGGCTGCAAATACGCAACAATTATCCTCAGCACGTTGTTAAAAAACAAGTTGTTAACAAACACCGTACATCCTGTTAATGCATTTGTTGAAGTTAGCCTGTTATTCTGTTAAATGGTGGGCTTTGTCTTACGAGCCTCACTGTTTTGCGAGCATCACGGTTGCAGATGTGAATCAGAAGTGCGCAATACTCATCCTCATGCAACTTGCCCATAGGTTCATTCTACAGGGATTGTGTTGACGTGCTATCTTGAGTAGGCTATACTTTTTATGGGTGAGATACACAAGCGGGTATACCTGTAAAAATGCATTCTCGCACATCTATCTCACAACCCATCCCCATTTCTGAGTCTGTTTCGCGGTGGTTACAGTGACGGGACAACTCATCCCGGCTATTGATTCGCGCCGATGACTCTATCGGTAGAGGATGGAAAGATTTCGTGGATAGCACTCTTTCAACCAGCAAAACTAAATCTGCTACGATTCCCACAGCGCGCCGACGTTGGTTTGCGGGACGTCAAGGACGCCGCTTGCGGGAGACTCTTTTAGCCTATGCGTTTCTCTTCCCCGCTTTCCTAATTGTTGGCACCTTTGGGCTTTTCCCCTTGCTTTTTGCCGCCTTTGAAAGCACACGTCGCGGTCTCAATAACGTCATTGGCCCCTACAACGGCCTGGGCAACTATGTCCAAGCCATCGGCGATCTCACCTACGTCCTCTTCTTCTGGACAGCGGTGCTGCTGGTCTATCTAGCCGTGCGGGGCATTGTCGATGCAGCCAAAGTGGCACGCGAACGCAACGAGAGTTTGTGGCGTTGGGCATTGCCAGGTGTCATCATCGGCGCAGGATTAGGGGCACTTCTCTATTTTATCTTTCATTTCTTGCCACTTGCCCTAGAAGTCCCGCGGCAATTGCGCGGGCGTAATAACACACCAGAGAATTTCCGGCGTCTCCTGGGTGAAGCTTTTATGACCCCCTCCGTCCAGCTAGCCTTATGGGGTGCTCTACTTGCCCTCGTGGTTGGACTGGTCATTTTTTCAAACATGAATCGCCAGCCCAATTTAGACCGCCATGTAAACAACTATGCGGGGCCGTTTATCAATGCGATGGTGATGTTACAGGTGGCAGGCGTATTGGCATGGCTTACATGGACCGAGATTAACAATGCCTATGCAGAAGCGCTCGAAGATGGCGTGGGATTAGAGCTATGGGCCAACATTCTGACGCTGAGTGCAGGCTTCTTGCTCCTAGGCATTGCGTGGTGGCTGTGGGAGAGTGCCAGCGACCGTGCGAGTAATTTAAGCATGGTCTTTCGTCTGGGAGCCGCAGCGATGTTGTTGGTGGGTGGCTGGTTTTTGATTGGTGAACTACCACTTGCCCTTGCCGCTGGCGATCAAACCTGGTGGCTGGGTGTCATCAACACTTTCTGGTACTCGCTCGGAACCATCCCCACCCAACTGGGTATATCGCTGGTGTTGGCAGTGATGCTCTTTCAGAACATCAAGGGCAAGTCGGTCTTTCGGATGATCTACTTCGTTCCCTACATTGCTCCTTTTGTGGGTACAGCCGCCGTCTTCCGAATTCTCTTCTCCAGCCGCCCAACCTCCCCCCTCAATAGCGCGATTTCGACTTTGGGTGGCAACCCGATGCGCTGGTTGAACGATCCAACCGGCTTGTTCCAAATGATGACGGGCAGCAACATCACGCTGCCAGAATGGCTGGCAGGGCCAAGCTTATCCCTGGTCGTCATTATGATCTATGGGGTATGGAGCTTTGTTGGCTTCAACACAGTCATCTTCTTGGCGGGTCTGGGCAGCATTCCGCGCGATGTCTATGAAGCGGGTGCAATGGATGGGGCAGGACGTTGGGCCTTATTTCGCCACATCACCCTACCGCTGCTCTCGCCCACCATCTACTTCTTAACCCTCTATTCTGTCATTGGTACCTTCAAAGCCTTCAACCATATTTATGTGTTGCGAACAGCAGCGGCGTTGGGCACGACAGATACAGCCAGCGTTGTGATTTTCCAAATCTTCAGAGAGACCGCGCGTTATGGCTATGCCTCGGCCCTAGCCATCCTGCTCTTGGTCATCATTTTGGCGTTAACAGCGGTGAACAACCGCATTGCCAGCAAGCGAGTCTTCTATGGCTAGTCAAGTCTCCATCGAATCGCGCCCGGTATCACAAACGCAGGGTACACCCGCGGGCAAGAAGAGCGAGCCTGGTGTGAGTTTGAGCAACCTGATGATCTACATTGTACTGATCATCGGAGCCATTGTAGCGATCATTCCTTTCGTCTACACGATCAGTGTTTCACTCATGAACTTGACCGAGGCGACTGGTGGACGCTTGTTGCCCGCAGTGCCGCGCTGGGATAATTATGTTACAGCATGGAATGATGCAAACTTCTCGCTCTATTTGGGCAATAGCATCAAGATCACCCTGATTACACTTGCAGGCGAGTTGGTCTTTTCAACATTGGCAGCCTATGCCTTTGCGCGCATGGAATTTCCAGGCAAAGGCTTTTTGTTCACGCTCTTGCTTACCACCCTGATGTTGCCCGAAGCCGTTGTGTGGATTCCCAATTATATTACCGTCTCCTGGTTGGGTCGTTTGGGGCCAATTCCTTGGATCAACAACTGGCCTGCGCTCACCGTTCCCTTTATGGCGAGTGCATTTGGCATCTTCCTGCTACGCCAGTTTTTCCAACAAATCCCCGGTGAGCTATGGGATTCGGCGCAGATCGACGGGGCAGGACACCTGCGCTATCTGCTCCGCATCATGATTCCTCTTTCCAAAGCGCCAATCATGACACTGGCGTTGTTTGGCTTCATTGGTGCATGGAACGCACTGGCGTGGCCGATTTTAGTCACAACCACACCCGATTGGCGACCTGTTTCGTATGGGCTGCTGGCCTTCTTAGATGAAGCCGGTGCATTCTTTCACCTGCAAATGGCAGGAGCTGTAATCACAATGGCCCCTGTCCTGATACTCTATTTCTTTACCCAGCGCACCTTCATCGAAGGCATTGCCACTTCAGGGCTGAAGGGATAACGAGTACAAGAAGTACGCTCCCCCCTTTCCATAGATTTTGAGCTTCCGTTCGAGTTTGGGGAAGATCAACAGGGGGATAATGGCAAGCCCAGGATATTTATCTATCCTGTTTGCACCATAAAGTAGAAAGAACCAATCTAAAGTTGTATATCGTTCAAACATCAAGAGAAGGAGATGTATCTATGCTACGCAAGCAAACCTGGCTGCTAGCGATGCTCCTCACCACGGCCATGTTGTTGGCCGCGTGTCCAGCAGCGGCTCCCGCCGCCCCTGCTGCCACGGAGGAATCTGCTGCTGCTGCGACCGAAGCCCCGGCAGAAGAGGAAACTACAGAGGAAGCTGCTGCCACTGAGGAACCCGCGGAAGAAGTTGCATCTGCGGAGGGAGTCTGTGCGCCTGCCACCGAAGGTGAACTAACGGGCATCGACCCCAGCGGTGAAACCGTTGTATGGTGGCACAACCACACTGGAGTACGTCAAGAGCGGTTGCAGGTCATTGTTGACGAATTCAACGAGACCAACGAGTGTGGCATTTTCGTTGATGCTCAAAGTCAAGGTAGCTATGGCGACATTCGCGACAAGGTCAATGCAGGGATTGCAGGCCATTGTTGACGAATTCAACAGCACCAACGAGTGTGGCATTTTCGTCGATGCTCAAAGTCAGGGTGACTATGAAGATATCCGTCAAAAAGTGAATGCGAGTATTGCAGCAGGTGATGT